>NZ_JAAKZX010000080.1 GCF_011045025.1 Streptomyces ureilyticus | reverse complement strand
GGCATGTCCCGCCCCCTGACTTCGCAGACACACCGCCCCGTCGAATGACCTCGTGGGCGCGCGCCGCCGACCGACCGCGCCCGGCGCCGCGCCGCCCGGTTCCGAGGCACGCCCCGCCACCCGAACTTCGCAGGCACGCCCCTGCCACCGGCTCTTCACGTTCTCACGTTAGGCATGCTCATGACATACGCACGCGTCAAGGCCCACGCCTTGCAGTGGGGCACAGGACGCCCCGTGGCCGCCCTCGCCCCCCGCCCGCCGTACACCTCGACCGTCGTCCTGGAGGACGCCGCCCACCTCAACGCCCTGCTCGGCTCGGGTGTGGCCGGTCCCGGCACCGTCGTCCTCGTCCCCGGTGACGAGCCGAGCGCCGAGCCCGTACGGCACGAGGCGTCCGGAGCCGAGGTCATCACCTGGCAGGGATCGCTCGGCGAGCCCGGAGCGGAGGCGGGGCTGCACCCCGACTTCTACCTCCAGGTGCAGGCCTACTCGATCACCCCGTATCTCTCGGTGCTGGGCCCGACGCTGGTCCGGATCGCCGAGGAGGCCGACTTCCAGGCGTACCTCGACGACGCCGAACAGGCCCTGAACAAGGGCGAGTTCTCCGAGTTCCTGACCCATCCCGCGGTGCAGCTCGGTGACCTGTCCGCGCTGGGCGGCGGACACGAGGGCGACGGCCCCGGCCTGCGGCTGTACGTCGCAGCCGACGGCACCGTCCGCGTCTCCCCCGGCGGCGCCCCGCTCGGCCCCGCCGGTACCCCGCGCGACGAACTGCACCGTGCCTGGCAGGAGTCCGCCGACGCCCTCGGCGCGCTGCCGGACGGCGCCTCCCGTACGCGGCGACTGGCGGACCGGCCCTGGATCGGCCGCTACCTGGCAGCCGTGGGCGCGGCCAGGGAAGCCGTGACCCGTGGTGTGGAACGGCCGCGTGTCTCCGGGTTCGGCGGGCGCATGGTCTCCGCGCTGAACGACGTCGCCGGCCCCCGCGACGAGTCCGCCACGGCCCCGCTGCTGCTCTGGAACGACGAACGCGCCCTGATCCACCACCCCGTGGACCGCCGCACCGTCGCCCTCTCCACGGACGCGGCCCGCGCCGCCGAGGCGCTGCTGGTCACGGGCTCCGCACAGGAGGCCGCCCGGTACGCCGATCCGGGCACCGTCGACGCCGTCGCCGCCTACTTCGCCGGCATCGAACTGCCGCTCACCGAATCCGCCGAGCCCCGCGGCCTCACCGAGGAGGTGACCGTCTGATGGGCGCCATGCTGCTCAGCCCCGCCCTCGCGGGCACCCCGCTCACCGGCCGCGCCGCCGAGGCCGTCGCCGAACTCGGAGAACGGGCCGTCCTGTGCGACCTGTACGACGAGGCGGGCGCCCCCGTCTACCACGACATCGCCGGCACCACCCCGCACGAGGTGCGCGAACTCCTCGCCGCCCTGCGCCGGTCGCCCGGCGCGGTACTCGACCTGGCGGCCGGCTCGGGCCGGCTGACCTTCCCCTTCCTCGGCCTCGGCCGGGAGGTCACCGCCCTGGAACTGTCCGGCGACATGATCGGACTGCTCCGCGAAAGGCTGGCCGCCGCCCCTCCCTCGCTGCGCGAGCGCTGCACCCCGGTCCGGGCCGACATGAGCGACTTCGCCCTCGGCCGCCGCTTCGGCGCCGTCGTCCTCGGCACCACCTCGATCTCGCTGCTGCCGCCCGACGCCCGCCCCGGCCTCTACCGCTGTGTACGGGAGCACCTCGCCCCCGGCGGACGCTTCCTGCTCACCACGGTCGAGGTCGATCCGGCCGCCGACGGCACGGACGAGTCCGAGATCCTCGCCGAGGGCCAGAGCGGCCGCGGCTACCGCATGATCGAACAGTGGAGCGCCGGCGCCAGCACCCGCACGGTCACCATGATCCCGGTCGAGCCACCCGCCGAGGGCCCCGTCACCGTCGCCACCACCACCATCGGCGTCCTGCCCGCCCCCCGGCTCATCGCCGAGCTGGAGCAGGCCGGTTACGCCGTCCGCTCCCGCACCCCCGTCCCCGGCGGCGGACGCCACCACGACGTCCTGCTCGAAGCGGAGGCTCTGTGATGACCGAGACGACCCTGACCACCCAGACGGAAGGGACCGGCGCGCAGGACCACCCCGCGCTGTGGACCTCCCTCCTCCCCCCGTCCGCCCACGGCGACGACAGCATCTGCGCGGTCTCCGCCCAGGGCATGCGCGTACGCTTCGCCGACGGAACCGAACTCCTCGACGGCGACTCGGGGTTGTGGAACGCCAACCTCGGCCACGGCAACGAGAACATCGCCCGCGCCGCCTACGAAGCCCTCCTCGACGCCTCGTACCTGAGCGTCTTCCGCTACGAGCACACCTACGCCCGGCGCGCCGCCGAGGCACTGGTGGAGCTCTGCGGCCCCGACCACTTCGCCCGGGTGCTGTTCTCGACCTCCGGGGGCGCGGCCAACGACCTGGTCATGAAGACCGCCCGGCACTATCACGCCCTGAGGGGGCAGCCGTCCCGCAAGCTCGTCGTCGGGCTCCGCGGCAGCTACCACGGCCTGACCTTCGGCGGGTTCGCCCTCACCGGGGAGAACCTCGGGCAGCAGGTGTACGGCGTCGACCAGCGCCTGGTCCGCCATGTCACCCCCAACGATCCTGCCGACATCGAGAAGCTGATGCGGGCTCAGGGCGGGCAGGTGGCCGCCGTCGTGGTCGAGCCGGTGCTCGGCAGCGGGGCCGTACCCCTCACCGACGCGTACCTCGACACCCTGCTGAGACTGCGTGACGAGTACGGGTTCCTGCTCGCCGCCGACGAGGTCGCCACCGGGTTCGGCCGTACCGGAGACATGTTCGCCTCCCAGCGCTGGAGCGGGCGCCCCGATCTGCTGGTCACCTCCAAGGCACTGACCAACGGGACCTGCGCCGCCGCGGCGGTGATCGTCTCCCGGGACATCGCCGACGTCTTCCGCGCCGAGGACGCCACGCTCACCCACGGCGAGACACAGGCCGGCACCCCGGTGACCTGCGCCGCGATCCTCGCCACCATCGAGGAGATGCGACGGCTGGACGCGGTGGCCCACGGCCGGCGCGCGGCCGGGATCCTCGGTGCCGCGCTGGACCGGCTCGTCGCCGAGCACCGCCTGTTCGACTCCGCCGACGGCATCGGGCTCTTCCGGTCCCTGCGGATCCGTACCGCCGACGGCGAACTCCTGCCGCAGGCCGAGGTCCTCGACCAGATCGCCGCCATCCGCGAGGCGGGCGCGATCGTCCACGCGGGCATCCACGGTGTGCAGTTGATGCCGCCGCTCACCGCGACCGACGCGGAGATCCTGGAACTGACCGAGGCCGTACGCACCGGTGTCGAGCGGTACGCGGGAGGCACCCGGTGAACATCGCCTGGTCCGGTTCCACCCGGCTGCTGACCGGCCCCGCGGGGCTCGCCGACTGGCTGGACGACTTCGACGACGCCCGGGGGAGGGCGGGTTCCCCCGACACCGCTCTGCTGCTCGACCCGGCCGTCACCGAGAGCCGTATCACCGCCCTGGTGACCGCGGAACTGGACCGGGCCGGCCACACCACCCGGCGCATCGTGCCCGAAGGGGACGGCGGCCCGGACGAGATCCTCGCCCTGGCCGACGCCACCGCCGACGCCGACCTGATCGCCGTCGTCGGCGGAGGATCCGTGATCGACCGGGCGAAGCTCCTCGCGGTCGCCCACGAGGACCGACGGGCCCGCGCCGATCTGCGCACCACCGGCCGCAGCGGACTGCTGACCCTCGACGCGCGCACCCGCCGGGCCCGCCCCCTGCTGGCGGTGCCCACCACCGTCGGCACCGGCGCCGAACTCAGCCGGGTCGCCTGCCTCCCGCACAACAGCGGCAAGCGGCTCGTGATGAGCGACGCGCTGGCCCCGGACGCGGCACTGCTCGACCCCGCGGCGACCGAGACCCTGCCCGCCGAACTCCTCGTCGAGGGCGCGCTGGAGGCCCTCTTCCGCACCGTAGGCCCGTACGTCGGCAACCTCCTGGACCGCCCGGTCGAGGACGCCCTCGCTCAGACGGCCGCGGTGCAACTGGCCCGGCTGGGCGGTGAGACGGCCCGGCAGCTCGCGGCGGGGCGCACCCCCGACGCCGAACTGCGGATGGACCTCGCCCGGCTCAGCGGACTCACCCAGTCCACCTGGCTCTCCTACGGCCGCGACCTGTTCAGCACCGAAGGCTGGATGATCGCGAACGAGCTGTCCAGCGCGCTCGGCACCCGCAAGATGACCGCGGTGGCCGCCCTGCTGCCGCCCCTGTGGCAGGCGGTCCTCGCCGGGGACACCCGGCTCGGCTCCGCCCCCCGCCTGCGGCGGATCTGGGACCTGCTGCGCTCGGCCGACAGCAGCGGCGACCCGCTGCCCGCCGGGCCGGCGGCAGGCATCACCGCCCTGATGGACCGTTGGGGCGTGGCACGGGACCTCACCCTCCCGCCGCCGCTGCTCGAAACGGTGGCCCGCCGGACGGTACGCACCTGGGGCGCCGGGCTCCCCATGCTCGGCGGACTGCGGACGGCGGACGTGAGCGCCCTGCTCGCCGCGGCTGCCTGAGCCCGCCCGCCCCACCTCACAGACTTCCGCGCCGGCCCGGCGCGGGGAACGCACCACCTCGCCACATCACCAACTCACCAACTCACCAACTCACCAAGGAGAAAAGTCATGAACGAGCAGTTCGAGAACACGGCCTTCGACACGGACAACCTGGAGCTCGGTCTGCAGGAGCTGGAGGCCATGGAGGCCCCGGGCTGGTGGACCACCGGCGGCGTCGTCGTCGGCATCTCCCTCGTCTCCATCGTCGCCACCTGATCCACCCGGATCAGTCGGCAACACCCGAACACACCGCACCACACCACTCACGGAAGGAAGCCGCCATGAACGAGCGCTTCGAGAACGCCGCGATCGACACGGACAACCTGGAGCTCGGTCTCCAGGAGCTGGAGGCCATGGAGGCCCCCGGCTGGTGGACCACCGGCGGCGTCGTCGTCGGCATCTCCCTCGTCTCCATCGTCGCCACCTGATCCACCCGGATCAGTCCGTCACCCCAACACCCCATCCACAGAAGGAAGTTGCCATGAACGAGAAGTTCGAGACCGCCACCGTCGACACGGACAGCCTGGAGCTCGGCCTGCAGGAGCTGGAGGCCCTCGAGGCCCCCGGTTTCTGGGAGGGCGTCTCCATCGGCATCGCGATCAGCACGGTCGTCGTCGCCACCTGATCCACCCGGATCAACGGACCCTCGCCTCACCTCAACTCAACGCACATCAAACGAAGGGAAGTTGCCATGAACGAGAAGTTCGAGACCGTCGCGGTCGACACGGACAGCCTGGAGCTCGGCCTGCAGGAGCTGGAGGCCCTTGAGGCCCCGGGCTTCTGGGAGGGCGTCTCCATCGGCATCGCGATCAGCACGGTCGTCGTCGCCACCTGATCCACCCCCGGCACCAGCCGGAACGGATCGAGTGGACCGGGCCCGGCCGGGAGAACTCCCGGCCGGGGCCCGGCCCTCGTCCCCACCCTCTCCCCCCACACACCACCAGAACCTCCGGAGCACCCCATGCCACGACACGACAGGAGCGGCCGCGATGACCACCAATGACACCGCCGTCTCGCTGAGCGGCCTCACCAAGACCTACAAAGGCGTCACCGCCGTCGACGACCTGACCGTCGACATCCGCGCCGGTCGCGTCACCGGTCTGCTGGGCCGCAACGGAGCGGGCAAGACCACCACCCTGCGGATGCTCCTCGGACTGGCCGCCCCGACCGCCGGCACCGCCACCATCCTCGGCAGGCCGTACGCCGAACTGCCCGACGCGGCCCACCGGGTCGGCGTCAGCATGGACGGCATGGGCGGCGTTCCCGGCGCCACCGTCCGAAGCGAACTCCGCATCTGGTGCACCGTGCTCGGACTCCCCGCCACCCGTGCCGACGAGGTCATGGAGATCACCGGGATCGCCGACGCCGCCACCCGCCCCGTCAAGGGCTGCTCGACCGGTATGCGACAGCGCCTGGCCCTGGCGGCCGCGCTGCTCGCCGACCCCGAGGTGCTCGTCCTCGACGAGCCGGCCAACGGCCTGGACCCGGACGGCATCCGCTGGCTGCGCGACACGCTGCGCTCCCTGGCCGGAGAGGGCCGGACGGTCCTGGTCTCCAGCCACCAGCTCGCCGAGCTGGAGCAGACCGTCGACGACGTGGTGATCATGCAGCGCACGCTGCGGTACGCGGGCACGCTCGCCGACCTCACCGGTCACGGCGCGACCCGCCTGGAGGACCGCTTCTTCGAGCTGGTCGACCCGGCCGCCACGTCCCCCGCCGCCGAGAACCTCGCCGCCACGGCCCCCACAACCCCGACCCCGAGCACCGCGGCTCCGGCCGCCGTCCGCACTCCGGAAAGGATCACGTCCCGTGCGTAACCTCGTCGCCGGTGAAGCCCGCAAGGCCCTGACCGGACGCATCTGGTGGTACCTGCCGCTCGCCGGCGCGTGGCTCTGCCTGATCACCACCTTCGGATACGTCTCCGAAGGCGAGAAGGCCATCGCGTCCGGCTCCACCGCTCTCGCCGTCGGCCAGGACGTCGCCCGCGCCTGGATGATGATGTTCCTGCTGGCCGCCGTCTTCGGCGCGGTCGCCGTCACCCGCGACTACGGCTCCGGGACGATGGTCCGCTCCGTCCTCCTGGCCGGCTCACGGACCCGCCTCTTCGGCGCCAAGCTGATCGTCTCGACCGTGGCGGGCGCCCTGTTCGGCCTGTTCGCCGCGGCGCTCGGCACCGCGAGTGTCTACCTCGCCCCCGGGCCGTTCGGCTTCGAGGCCGCCGCGGACGGCGAGACCGCCCTGATCCTCTTCGGCGTCTTCGCCTGCTGCACGCTGGCCGGACCCTGGGGCGCGCTTGTCGGCTGGATCGTCCGCAACCAGACCGCGGCCGTCGTCACGCTGCTCGTCCTCACCCTCCTCGTCGACCCGGGGCTGCAGCGCATCGTGCCCGACGCGTCCAAGTATCTGCTCACCATCGCGATGAGCTCGGTCTACCGCGACGTGAAGCCCGACCTGCTCTCGCTGCCCATGGCGTACGCCGTGATCGCCGCCTGGCTGGCCGCCGCCTTCTTCGTCGGCCGCCGCCTGGTCCGTACCCGCGACATCGCCTGACCGCCGGCCACCGGCGCGGCCACCACCCGCGGCGCCACGCCGGTCTCCTTCGCCGGGCCCACCGCGCGCGCCGCCTCACCGAGACCGGCCGCCCACGGCCGCCTTTCCACCGCGCTCCGCCCGCCGCCTGTGTGCCGCCGCTCGCCGGGCCACCGCCCGTCGCGTGCCCACCGCCCGGCGCGTGTCCGCCACTGCCGTGCCCGCCGTCCGTCGACCCGAGGTGCTCTCACCATGCCCGCAACCAAGACCGCCGCCGCCCCCGACCTGGAGCGGCCCCGAACCGCCGGCGACGTCGCCGTGCACGAGCCGCTCACCGACGGCGCCCCCTGGGTGATCCAGCGCGGCGAGCACCAGCACTTCCGTACCAGCGAGAACCTGGCCCGGCTGGTCCGCCTCCTCGACGGCAGCCGCGACCACGGCCAGCTCGCCGACGAACTCGGCCGCCCCTGGACGCCGGACCACGTCGACCGCGCGATCCGCAACCTCGCCGACTCCCAGCTCCTCGACGACGGCCGGCCCACGCAGCGTGTGCGCCGAGTCCGCTTCGCCGGGCCGCTGACCATCCAGTTCACCCTGCTCAGGCCGGAGCGGATGCTCCGCCGCCTCACCCCGCTGATCCGGCCGCTCGCCCACCGCGCCGTCCTCGCCGGCGCGGCGGCGGTCACCCTGCTCGGCGTGCTGGCCCTCGCCGCCGCCGGTCCCACCCTCGGCGCGGCCCTCAGCCGCCCGATGCCGCTGTGGTCGTACGCCGCGGTGATGCTCGGTGTCCTGCTCACCACCGCCGTCCACGAGGTCGCGCACGGCGCGGTCCTCACCCACCACGGCGGCCGGCCCAGCCGGATGGGCTTCATGCTCTTCTACATGTCGCCGGCCTTCTTCTGCGACGTGTCCGACGGCTGGCGGCTGCCCAGCCCCCGTCAGCGCGTCCAGGTCGCCCTCGCCGGCATCGGCGTACAGGCCGTGGCCGCCGGTTCCGCCGCCCTCGCCGCGCTTCTCGCGCCCGCCGGACCGCCGCGCGACACCCTGCTGCTCGTCTCCCTCGTCAACTACATGACCTGCGCGGTCAATCTGCTGCCGCTGGTGAAGCTGGACGGCTACATCGCGCTGATGAGCCACCTCGACATCTCCCACCTGCGAGAGAAGGCCATGACGGACGCCCGCCGGTTCCTCGCCGGGCTGATGTTCGGCGGCCGCGACTACGGGCGTGAACTGCCCGGGCGCGGCTGGGCAGTTCCGTACGGGATCGCCTGCCTGCTGTTCCCGCTGTACCTGGTGTCGACCGCGCTCACCCTGTGGGGCTCGATCCTCCAGCGGCTCGGCATCGCCGGCTCGGCGCTGATGGTGTGCGGACTCGGATACCTGCTGTGGCGGCTCGGCAAGGGCACCGCCGCCCTGGTCAAGGAGGCGCTCAGGGCAGGCGCCCGCCCGCTTCGTATCGCCGCTGCCGGAGCGCTCGCGGCTCTCTCGCTCGGCCTCGCCGCCACGCTCGTCCAGGTCCCCGCCACCGTGTCGGCCGGCTACACCACGAACCGCGACGGCAGCCTCAGCCTGCTGGTCGCCGAGGGCGGTGCCGGCTTCGACCTCACGGAGGGCACCCCGGTGACCCTGCACCGCTCGGGCCTGTTCAGCCGTCCCGAGGTCGGCACCGCCCGGCTCGGCGAGCCGGTCGGGCACGACACGCTGGCGCCGCTGACCGCGATGCTCCCGGTCGACAACGAGCGCCCGTGGCTCGCGATGAGGGCGTACCCGCTGGAGCGCGGCACCACGACGCCCGCTGCCGACGGCGCCGACCGGACCGGCGTCGCCGAGGTGCGGGCCGGAGACCAACCGCTGTGGAAGTGGTTCGCGGTCTCCTACCTCGGCCCGCTGCTCCCCTGACCTCCCACTCTTCGACTTCTGGTACCCCGTTCCCGGAGGACCCCGCCATGTCCCTGCGCCATGTCGCCCACTGCCCGCCCGGCACCCCCTTCTACGACCGCCCCGCCGGCGTCACCGGTGAGGACGCCTTCCCCCTCGCGGCGACCGAACCGCCCGCCGGCTGGACCCGTGACGCGATGGGCGAGTGGACCGTACTGACTCCCGCGGATCCCCAACTCCCCACGCAGGGCTGGAAGATCCACGTCTCGGCGACCGCCGGCAGCGCGCCCGAGGTGCTGGACGCCGTCCGCGACTACTGCTTCCGGCGGTCGCTGCTGTTCAAGTTCCTCACCAGTCCGGGGATGCTGATGCTGCGCAACAGCAAGTACGGGGACCGCGGCAGCAGCGGCAAGTTCATCACCGTGTACCCCCGCGACGAAGCCGAACTCCACACCGTCCTCGAGGAGTTGGACGCCCTGATCGGCGGCCGTCCCGGTCCCGCCGTCCTCAGCGACCTGCGCTGGCGCCGCGGTCCCCTGTACGTCCGCTACGGCGGGTTCACCCTCCGCATGGGCCGCGGCCCATCGGGCGAGTCCGTTCCCTGCATCGAGGATCCGGACGGCAACCTCGTCCCGGACGTACGAGGTCCCGCCTTCCGTCCGCCGGCCTGGGTGCGGCTGCCCCCGTTCATCGCGCAGGCACTGGCCGACCGCAACAAGGGCGGCGGACTCGGCTCCTTCCCCTTCAAGATCACACAGGCGCTGCACTTCTCCAACGGCGGCGGCGTCTACCGGGCCACCGACACCCGCGACGGCCGGCCGGTCCTCGTCAAGGAAGGCCGTCCGTACGCGGGCCTGGACGACACCGGCGCCGACGCGGTCGCCCGGCTCCGCCATGAGCACGACGCGCTGGTCGCACTCGACGGACTCCCCGCGTTCCCAGGCGTCCTGGACTGGCGCAAGGGCAACGAACACTGGTTTCTGACGCGGGAGTTCGTGGACGGCGAGCCGCTCGGCAAGGAGGTGACCGCCCGCAATCCGCTGGTCCACGCCGTCACCGAGCGGCACACGGCGATGTCCGTCGCCGCGTACACCCGCTGGTCCCTGGACGTCCTCGACCAGATCGAGGCCGCCGTCACCTCCATGCACGAACACGGCCTGGTCTTCGGTGACCTGCACCCCAACAACGTTCTGATACGCCCCGACGGCACCGTCGCCTTCATCGACCTGGAGACCACCCGCCCCATCGGGGGCCACACCGGCCAGGCCATCGGCGCCCCCGGTTTCGCCGCCCCCGCGGGCACCACAGGACCGGCCGTCGACCGCTACGCCCTCGGCTGCCTCCGCCTCAGCACCTTCCTCCCGCTGACGGCGCTGCTGTCGTGGGCACCCCGGAGAGCCGAGGAGCTGATCGCCCGTATCGCGGAGGACTTCCCGGTGCCGGAGGGGTTCGGGGCACAGGTGCGCGCGGATCTGGGCCTCGACGCCGGGGCATCCGCGGTACGCATGGCGTCGGCGTCGGCCTCAGCGGCGACGGCTGCGGCTGCGGCCCCCGTGCCGTCTGTCGCGCCCGCGACACCTGCGGCGCCCGCGGACGACCCGCTGGTTTCCGTCGGGCGGATCGGTGCGGGCGTGCTCGCCTCCGCCACGCCCGAGCGGACGGATCGTCTCTTCCCCGGTGACGCCGACCAGTTCAGCCATCCGGACGGCGGCCTGAACATCGCCAACGGTGCGGCGGGCGTGCTGTGGGCGCTGCACGGCGCGGGCATCGCCGTACCCGAGCCGCACGTCGACTGGCTGGCCGGAGCCGCCCGCCGACTGGACACGGCCCGACCCGGGCTCTACGACGGGCTGGCCGGAATCGCCTGTGTCCTCCAGGAGTTGGGCCGCCCCGACGAGGCCGCCGAGCTGCTGGACCGCGCCCTCACCGGCCCTCGCGAACACCACCGGGACGGCAGTCCCGACCACAGCCTCGCGGGCGGCACGGCGGGGCTCGGCATGGCGCTGCTCCACCTCGCCGACCGCCGCGGCGACGACTCGCTGGCCCGGGAGGCACACCGGCTCGCCGAAGAACTCGCCGACGAACTGACCGCCCGGCTCCCAGCCGACTCGTCGTCACAGGCCTTGCTCGACCCGGCGTCCGGCCGGCGTCCCGGTCTGCTGCGCGGCGGTTCGGGCGAGGCGCTGTTCCTTCTCGCCGCCCACGGCCCGGACCGCGACTTGCTCGACGCGGCCCATGCGGCCCTCACCCACGACCTGCTGGTCTCCGGCCGACTGCCCGGCGGGCCGAGGACTCCGGCGCCGGCGCCCTGGCACGGGCACCAACTGGCGTACGGCGGAGCGGGCCAGGCCATCGCGGTCCACACCTTCCTGGCCCATCACCGGGATCCGCGGCTCACCGCCGTGCAGGACGCCCTGCTGACCGACCTGACCTCGCAGTTCCATCCCGCCTGCGGGCTGTTCACCGGCAAGGCGGGCGCACTCGCGGCTCTGGTCCACACCGACGACGGCTCGGAGGCGACCCGGCGGGCGATCCGTGCCCTGACCGCCGGCCTGGACATGTTCGCGGTGCCGCAGGAGGGCGGGACCACCGGTTTCCTCGGCGACCATCTGCTCCGGCTGTCCACGGACCTCGCCAGCGGCTCCGCGGGAGTCCTGGCCGCGCTGAACGCGGCCCGCACCGGAGCCGCCGCCCTGCCCTGCGTACCGTTGGCACTGGGCACTCCGTCCGAACTCGCCGGGCCGGAGCCGGTCCCGGCCATGGGGTGACCGCTCCGGCGGCTCCGCCCACCCTGTTCCACCGCTGTTCGCCGTCTCACCGGCCGTGTGCCGGTACGGCCCCCCCCACCCCCGGAGTTCTCATGTCCACGCAATTACTGGTCAGCATCCGCAAGACGGAGGACGCTCTGCCCTCGGCGGCGCCGGAGACCGCGGTCGTCCGCCTCGTCTCGGTACTGCCGGGGGACTGGGTGGTGAGACCGGCCGGCACGACGACGGACGCCGCCACCGTGGCCGTCACGGCTCCGGCCGGCACTGCGGCACCCGAGGCCCTGCGCACGGTGGACGAAGCCCTCTCCACTCCCCCCATGCAGGGCTGGATCCGCGGCTGAGCCCCGACGTGCCGCGCGAAGATCCGGGGGTGGACGTCACGTCGGCTCGCTCCGCTCGCTGCGCGAAGAAGGGGCGGCGCCGGAATCCTCCGGTGCCGCCCCTTCCGGCTGTCTGTCTACATGCTCAGGAGCCCGACATGGCATCCCCGAACACGGGGTCGTCTCCCGAGTTCCCGATGCCCACGGACGACGCGCCGAAGCTCACCGCGCCGGTGGTCGTGATGCCTCGGGTGGAGCCGCGCAGGATCCATACGGCGCCGTCGTCGCTGTTCTCGCCGGCCGCGCCCACCGTCAGATCGGTGCGGCCGTCCTTGTTGTGGTCGGCGAGGTGGATGGCGCCGCCGAACAGGTCCGAGGACTCGTTGGCGCCAGGGACACCCGGGGTGCCCTGGTTGAAGGACTGGGCGCCGGCTGCCGTCAGGCCGGAGGCGCCGCCGCGCAACACCCAGACGTTGCCGGCGTGGTCGCCGGAGCCGATGGACTCGAAGGGGGCGCCGACGGCGAGGTCCGGGTAGCCGTCGCCGTTGGTGTCGCCCGCGGCGAGCGTGCTGCCGAACAGGTCCCACGACTCGTCCGCGCCCGGCACGCCTGCGGTGGCCTGGCTGAAGACGCCGGTGCGGGCGGTGTCGATGCCTGCCGCGGCGCCGTAATACACGGTGGCGTAGCCGCCGAGCGCCGTCTGATCCCCGATGGGGTCGTCGTCGGTGCCGATGACGAGGTCGTCGTGGCCGTCCCTGTCGAAGTCGGCTGCGGTGAGCGAGGCGGGGTTGTCGTCGCTCACCTGGGTTTGCAGGGTGAGCCCGGCCGAGGAGCCCCGGTAGACGAAGGCACCGGCGAAGGAGCCCACCACCACGTCGTCCGCCCCGTCGTCGTCGAAGTCCCCGGCGGTCAGCTGGACGGCGCCATGGGGGTACCCGCCGGCCTCGATCTGCGCGTCGAAGCGCAGCTTCCCGGCCGCGCCACGGGACTTGGTGAAGCCGCCCTTGAAGATCCACACGTCCTTGCCGGTGGAACCAACCGCCAGATCGGCCTTCCCGTCACCGGTGAAGTCACCGACCGCGAGGGACTGGCCGAACCGGTCGTGGCCCGACGCGTTCGGGTCGCCGATCGTCGTGCCGCCTGACAGGCCGGACGAGCCGCCCCACACGATCGTGACCGAACCGCCGTCGACATCGCCGCTGACGTCCTCCAACGGTGTGCCCACGACGAGATCGCCGTAGCCGTCCCTGTTGAGGTCGCCGTGCGCGAGTTCGGTGCCGAAGCGGTCGGACTTCTCCGAGGCGCCCGGCACGCCGGAGGAACTCTGCGAGGTGGTCTTGTGGCGCGCGGCGCTGATACCGCTCGACGAGCCGTAGTTGACGACCACGGCGCCCGCCTTCGCCTTCCCGGCCGCGACAGCCCCCGGGGCGCCGACCGCCAGATCACGGTAGCCGTCACCGTTGAAGTCGTCGGCGAGGCCCGACGCGGCGGCACTCGCGCCGCCGGGCAGCGTGATGAGCAGGCCACCGGCCAGGGCGGCCGCGACGGCGGTGGCGCCCAGGACGAGGGGACGCCGGGAGCGCTTGTGATGGGGCCGGGACATGGGTTCCTCTCCGAGACATACGTGCGGGCCCAGAGAGGACCTCTGGTGAGCCTGAAGGGTTGTACCGCCGGACAGCAGCACGAACCCGCCGGACAGCAGCACGAACCGGTTGCAACCCGGTCGCGCTTGACGGCCGTGTTGTCCGCGACGGGTTTCTCGGCCGTGGCGACCTGTTCGTAAATCCCGCACAGAAATATGGCGAGCCGACGGAGTACCCGTTCTTCCCGGTGATGTGCCCGGACTACGACTTCGACGTTCCCTCGTACGCCACCCTCGACCGCTTCGAGCGCGAACTCGCCCGCCGCGCCCCCGTCACCCGCTTCAGCACCCTCGCCTGGACGGCCCAGACCGGCTGCCAGGACTGGCCGACCGAGGTGACCAACCCGCAGCGCGGGCTCGATGTCGACGGCACTCCGCCGATCCTGATGACCAGCAGCCGTTACGACCCGGCCACGGCGCACTCGTGGGCCGTCAACGCCGCTCGCCAGATAGGACGCGAGGCCGTGTTCCTCACGTACGACGGTGTCGGCCACGGCGACTACTGGCTGAGCCCCTGCTCGCGCGACGCCATCGACACGTACCTCGTGACCCTGAAGACCCCCCGCAAGGGCAGCCACTGCCCCGCGGTCTGGCCGACCGGGGACTCCGGCCAGCGGCAGTCGCCGGCCGGCGGCCTCGTCAACCCGCTGCCCGAGCTGCTGGGCACGGGGACGTACGGGTGAACCGCGTGACGCGGCCCCTTTGATTCGAGGCCTGCCTCGCAGACGGCCCCGCACGCAGGTCAGTACGCGGAAAGTCAGCCGGCCAGCGGCCGACTGGCAGCGGCCGGCGGTCGACTGGCAGCCGTCGGCGGTCGACTGGCAGCCGTCGGCGGTCGACTGGCAGCCGTCGGCGGTCGACTCGGATTCGAGGGCCGATTGGGATGCTGTGGCCCGTTGGGGCCTGCCCTCCCAGGGAACTCCCGAGGAGTTCCCTGGGAGTTCCCAAGGGCAGGCCCCGGACCATTCGACCAGGAGGGCCCCATGACCACCGAAGAGATTCCCGCGAAGGCCAAGGAAGTGCGGCTGGCCGCACACCTGGAGGGTGCGCTGGCTCTCTCGCACTTCGAGCTGGCCGAGGCCGAGGTTCCCGAGCCCGGCGACGGTGAGGTGCTGGTGCGCTACCAGTACCTGCAACTGGCCGCCGTGATGCAGGACTTGATGAAGCCGGACCCGAGCCTGCCGATGCCCGGCTATCAGCCGGGCGCTCCGATGTGGGGCGCCGCGGTGGGTGTGGTGGTGAAGTCCAACAGCCCCGATCTGGCCGTGGGCGACCTCGTCGAGGGCATGGACGGCTTCAAGGAGTACTCGGCGGGACCGGCCGGCGACTACTTCAAGCTGGACGGGGACGCGTTCCCGAGCCCCGTCCACTATCTGACGCAGGGTCCGACCGCCTACCACGGCATGGTGGACATCGCGGAGGTCGGCGCGGGCGACACGGTGTTCGTGTCCGGCGCGGCCGGCGGTGTCGGCTCGCTCGCGGGCCAGATCGCCAAGTGCCGGGGGGCCAAGCGGGTCATCGGCGCCGCGGGCAGCAAAGCGAAGGTCGACTACCTGGTGAAGGAGCTCGGCTACGACGCCGCGTTCGATTACCACGACGGCCCGGTCCTCGACCGCCTGCGGGAGCTGGCCCCCGACGGCATCGACGTCTTCTTCGACACGGTCGGCGGCGAGCAGTTCGAGGCCGCGGTCCAGGCGGCGGCGCCGGGCGCCCGCTTCGCGCTGTGCGGCGCGCTGTCGGGTCAGGTCGGCGACGCGGAGGGAGCGTTCCCGCGCCTCGACGTGATGACCTCCATCGTCAAGCAGCTCGTCATCCGCCCGTTCGCGACCTACCACACGCCCGAGCAGATCTGGGCGTGGAACTCGCACTTCGCGCAGTGGCTCGGCGAGGGCAGGTTCGTACTGCCGCAGACCGTGGTGGAGGGCGGCCTGGCGGCGGCGCCGCAGGCCCTGATCGACCTACTCAAGGGCAAGTACACCGGAAACCTCGTGGTGAAGCTGTCGTGAGCGGGCCCGGCAGGCACTTCGCGTTCTTCAACATCCCGGCGACCGGCCACCTCGTCCCCACGCTCGGCGTGGTGGAGGAGCTGGTCCGCCGGGGTCACCGGGTGACGTACGCGGCGACCGAGGCGTACGCGGACCTGATCGCCTCCACGGGGGCGACCGTCCTGCCGTACACCTCGTCCATCGATCCGCAGACGATCGTGCCCGCGGGTGCCGAGGACTGGCTCGCGCGGGTGCTGCTCGGCAACGTGCGTGAGGGGGCCGCGACGGCCCCGGTGTTCGAGGAGTACTTCCGCGGCGACCTGCCGGACCTGCTGGCGTACGACATCTCGGTGCAGTTCCTCGGCGGGGTACTGGCCCGCAAGTGGAACCGGCCCGGGGTGAAGTTCTACTCCGTGTCGCCGACGAACCGGAGCATCCCCCGGGAGGCCGTCGGGGCGGCGTACGACCGGATCGAGGCCGAGCTGCGCGACTTCGCGTCCGCGCACGGCGTGGCGGACGTGTCCTTCGACGAACTGGTCGACGATCCGCGGGCGTTGAACCTGGTGTCGGTGCCGCGCGCCTTCCAGTACCAGCAGGAGACCTTCGAGGAGGACCGGTTCGCCTTCGTCGGACCGTGCCTGCGGGAGGGTGACCTGGCGGGTGGCTGGGAGCCGCCGGCGAGCGGGCGTCCTGTGGTGCTGATTTCGCTGGGTACGAGCTTCAACGCGCAGCCGGAGTTCTTCCGGATGTGCGTGGAGGCGTTCGCGGGGCTGCCCTGGCACACGGTGCTCGTCACCGGTCCGGGGGTGGACCGGGCGGCGCTCGGGCCGCTGCCGGAGCATGTGGAGGTCCATGCGTGGTTGCCGCTGCAGGCGGTTCTCGCGCATACGCGTGTTTTCGTCTGCCACGGTGGCTGGGGCACGGTCATGCAGTCGCTGTACGCGGGGACGCCGATGGTGGTCGTGCCGCAGGTCGGTGAGACCGATCAGCTGGCCCACCAGATCAGCGAGCTGAACCTTGGACGGGTGGTCTCCCGCGACTCGGTCACCGCGGCGGTACTGCGCGACGCGGTCGCGGGGGTGGACGGTGACCGGGCGGTCCGGGCGAGTGTTGCGCGTATGCGGGAGCAGGTTCGCGGCGCGGGCGGGGCTGGGCGCGCGGCGGACGTGATGCTTGGGCATCTGCGGCGGCATGAGCGGGGCGGTGCGGTGGTGGCCTGACGGCTTGCGCCGCGCCACCGGACGCGACCTGCTTGGCGCGTGGTGACGGCGACGGCCAAGGCGAAGGGCCGGGCTCCTTCGGGGAGCCCGGCCCTTCGCGTTGCTGCGGGCTCGGCCCGACGAAGCCGCGCCTTCAGAGTTCGAAGCTGCGGGTTCGTCGTGGCTGGTCGCTCCCCCACTCTCGGCTGCGCTCGAGCGGGGGGACCCCCATCGCGGCGGAGCCGCAGATTGGCACAGCCCCGCGCCCCTGAAGGGGCGCTGCCCCGGGCCGGTGGCTCAGGCGAGTCCCGCCACGAACAGGCCTCGGCCGTTCTGGACCTCTGGGACGTAGGTCGCGTCGAAGCCGGCCGCGTGGAAGGCCGACTCGTACTGCGTGCGCGTGAAGAGCGTTGCCCGGTGGGTTTCCGTGAAGTGGTGGGTTCCCTTCTTGGGGTCCGCTATCACGTAGTGGACCTCCATGCGGGAGGCTTCGCCGTCGCGGACTGTGTGGGAGACGCGGGCGATGCGGCGGGCGCCCGACTCCACCACGTCGGCGGCTACGTGGCCCGGCAGGAAGGTCTCCGGGAACCACCACGGTTCGACGGCGACCGCTCCGCCGGGAGCCAGGTGCCGGGCGAAGCAGCTCAGGGTGGAGGTGAGTTCGGCCTCCGTCGACAGGTAGCCGACTGAGGCGAACAGGCAGGTGATGACGGAGTACGTGCGGCCCAGGTCGAAGTCCCGCATGTCGGCGACGGACACCGGTACGCCGGGCAGCCGGCGGCGGGCGGCCTCCAGCATGGCCTCGGAGAGGTCGACGCCCTCCACCCGGTCGAAGTGGCGGCCGAACACCTCCAGGTGAGCACCGGTACCGCAGGCGACATCGAGCAGGGAGCCGGTGTCCTTCGTACGCGTCCGGATGAGGTCGAGGACGGTCTGCGCCTCGGTCGGGAAGTCCTTCCCGCGCGCGCTGTGGGTCAGGTCGTAGATCTCCGCCGCTTCGGCGCCGTACATGGGATCACCTCGAATGGCCGTCAGGGCACGGCGACTTGCCGCCTCCGCCAGCGTCCGGCGGCACGGTCGACCGCGGCTGGACCGGTGCTCGGTCCGGTGCTCGGTCAGGGCGGTGTCAGGCTGAGCACCACCGCCTCGGCGTGGCACACAGACCATCTCCAGTCGCGCACAGGCCATCTCCAACGGCCGCTGGAGCACGACGACTTGCCGCCACCACCACCGCCGGCGTCCGGCGGCAGGGTCGACCGCGGCTCGATCGGCACTCGGGCCGGGCGTGTGAGGCTGAGTACCGGGGCCTGTCGTCCGTACGGGCAGGACCTGACGTCCGTACCGGCAGGGTCTGTCCCGCCGCTTTCGAGGAGGAACACCGCACATGGCCGGCACCGGCAGCAAGCAGCAGCAGCCCGTAGCCTCGACGGCGTCCTGGGCGGACGTGTGTGCCCGGCGGCTGGTTCGGCACAGTCTGGACGTGCCGGCGTCGGCCGGGCGGATGGCGGAGGTCGTCGGGGCGATGGGTGGGGCGCACGCGCAGGTGATGTCGGCGGCCGAGTTGTCGATCGGGCTGCGCACGGCGGGTACGACGCGTGCGGACGTGCGGCGGGCGCTGTGGGAGGACTGCACCCTGGTCAAGACGTTCGGGCCGCGCGGCACCGTGCATCTGCTGCCCGCGGCCGAACTCCCGCTGTGGACCGGAGCGTTGGCCGCCGTTCCGGAGGCGGGCGGCGGGCTTCCGCAGGCGGCCCGGCTGGACGCGGCGCAGACCGAGGCCGTGGTCGAGGCGGTCGCGGACGCGCTGCGGGCGGAGGAACCGCCGACCGTCGACGAGCTGAGCGATGCGGTGATCGAGCGGCTGGGCGACTGGGCCGCCGACCCCGTCGTACCCGCCTTCACCGGTATGTGGCCGCGCTGGCGGCAGGCCCTGCACACCGCGGGCCACCGCGGGGCGCTGTGCTTCGGCCCCAACCGCGGCCGGAAGGTCACGTACACCAGCCCGGACCGCTGGCTGCCCGGCTTCACGCCGATGGATCCGGAGAAGGCCCTGGCCGAGGTCGCCCGGCGTTACCTGCGTTCGTACGGACCGGCGAACGCCCAGCACTTCGCACAGTGGCTGAGCGCGCCGCGCCGCTGGGCCGCCGGCCTGTTCGACTCACTCGGCGACGAACTTCGGCCCGTGGCGAGCCCGTTGGGCGACGGCAGCACGGTGTACGAGCTGGCCGACGAGGGCCCGTACGAGCCGGCGGCCGACCCCGGCGGCGTACGGCTGCTGCCGTACTTCGACGCGTACGCGGTGGGCAGCCACCCCCGGGAGCTGGTCTACCCGGGCGTCGCCGCCGAGCGGGCGCTGTCCAACGGCCAGGCGGGCACGGTGCAGGTGCTCACCGTCGACGGGGTGGTGGCCGGCGTCTGGCACCAGAAGCGCTCCGGGCGAAAGGTCGCGCTCACCGTGGAGGCGTTCGGCGTGCTCACCCGGGCCCAACTCGCCCAGGTGGAGGAGCAGGCGGCGCGGGTCGGGGAGATCCTGGAGGCGGTTCCGGTGCTGACGCTGGGGCCGGTGGCGAACGGCAAGCACCTCTGAGCGGGGCGGATGGCGGCGGGCGGCAGTCGCCGGCACCGCGGCGGGTGCGTCTCTGGGCTCCGCCGGCCCGCCGCGCCGTAGCGCCGCCCGGTCGGCGGGCGAGCAGGTCGGCCGGGCCGCGGCAGGGGTCCGACGGCAGGCGAGCGCGGTCCGGCACGCGGGTGGACAGTGGCCGTACGACCACCTGTGTACGGGACTGCCTGCCCGAGTACGAGAACAAGCGCGCCGCCCTCTGCCCATACATCCCTCGCTCCCCCACCGCATGCGGGACCGCACCATCGAGGCGGTGCAAGCTCCCGGCCTCCGTGAGACGGCCGCGCCCAGCGGCCGTCGCATCGAGGCCGCGTAGGAGAGACCGGTCGAAGGGGGCACCGGTCCGGTGCCCCCTTCGACCGACGTGCGTTCAGGCGGGGACGGCGGACGCTCCCGCCTCCTGGGCCTCCCGTACCCGGTGGGCGGCGGCCCGATGGGCCTCCCAGTGCGCGCGGACCGCGTCCTCGAGGGAGTGCCGCGGGTGCCAGCCCAGCAGGTCCCGTGCCGGGGCCGGGTCGACGCACATCCAGTCGGCGGCGCCGGGCGTGCCGCGCTCCGTGACCTGTGCCCGGACTCCGCTGACGGCGATCAGCAGGTCGACCAGTTCCCGTACCGGGACGGCCTCGCCCCGGCCGATGTCCACGACCGCGCCGGCCGCCGGGACGTCGGGGTCGGTGGCCCGGACGACGGCGTCGGCTACGTCCCGTACGTCCACGTAGTCGCGGTGGGCGCGCAGCGGGGACAGTTCGACACGCACCGGCCCGGTGCCCGGGGCTCCGGCCGCGAGCCGTGCGGCGACCTGGCCGAGCAGGCTCACGGCGGGCGTGCCCGGCCCGGCGACGTTGGCCACCCGCAGCACGAGCGCGTCGACGTCGCCCGCCGCCTGCGCGGCGAGGACGGCCTCGGTGGACGCGAGCTTCGCCCGCCCGTACGCCGTGTCCGGCCGGGCAGGTTCGCGTGCCGTCGTGCCGGTGGGGACGGGGCCGTACTCCAGGACGGACCCGAGATGAACGAGGCGCGGCCGGACCGCGGCCCGCCCGAGCGCGGCCAGCAGGCGCAAGGTCGGGGCGACGATCGCGGGGGCCATCTCGGCGTCGGTACGGCCCCAGATGCTGCCCACGCAGTTGACCACGGTGTGCGGCCGTTCGGCGTCCAGCAGCCGGGCAAGCGCCGGGCCCGCGCCGTCCGACCCCAGGTCGAGGCGGATCGTCCGCACCCCGGACGCGGCCCCGTCCTGCGGACCTCGCGCCACGGACAGCACCCGCTCCCCGCGCACGGCCAGCGCGGCACACACCTCCCGCCCGACGAACCCACTGCCCCCGAGCACCAGCACCCCACCGGCGTCCGGGCCACTCACGCCGCGGCCCCCGACCACACGGGCCGGCCAACGGCGAGCCGGAGCGGGGAGGCGGCCGGATCCCGCGACTCCTCCACGCCCCAGGTCACCCGGCCCTCCGGGTCCGTCCCGACGACGCCCAAGGCGCGGCGGTCGACGGCCTTCGGCACCACGGTCCGGGCCACCACGGCCCGCACCCACGCAGGCCGGCCCGCCGCAAGCCGTAGTCGGCGGGCCGACTGTCCGGCTGCGGATCCGCGGGCGAGGACCGAGCCGCAGACGCCGCCGATACGACGGACCCCGGCGCCCGGCCGCAGGATGGAGTCGCCGCTGCCTGCGGCCTCGACAACGCACCCGGCCCCGATGGCCGTACGGCGGGCGACGCGGCTGTCACGGACGACAGGCCGGCCGGACCCGAGCCGGAGCCGACGGACGGCCTGCCCAGCTGCGGACTCGCGGGCGAGGACCGAGCCGCGGACGCCGCCGATACGACGGACCCCGGCGCCCGGCCGCAGGATGGAGTCGCCGCTGCCGGCGGCCTCGACAACGCACCCGGCCCCGATGGCCGTACGGCGGGCGACGCGGCTGTCACGGACGACAGGCCGGCCGGACCCGAGCCGAAGTCGGCGGACGGCCGGCCCGGCGGCGGACTCGCTCAGGCCGAGCGGGGCCTCCTGCGGGATGCAGGTGATGCGGGCGCCGGAGGCGGAGCCGTAGTCGCCGGGCGCCGTCTCGGTCGCCTCTCGCCGGGCGCCGACGATCACGCCGATCTCCTCGGCGCCCGGCTCGCGCTGGTTCTTCGGGACGTGGACGAGCACGGGGCGGCCCGCCGCCGGGATCAGTCGGTCGGGCGAGGTGTCGCTCAGCAGACGTAGGCGTGTGCCCGAACTGCCGTACGGAACCTGGGATTTCATCGCTTCTCCTGTCGGCTTCGCCGGTGTTCGGTCGGGTTCAGGCAGGCCAAGGTGGCCGGGCGGGCTTGAGCTCGGGTTCAGCCCGGCTGGACAGCGGGCCCGGCCCGGCGGTACGCGCGCGCACGACTCCAGCCCCTCTCGAGGCCGCGTCGGCAAGGTGGGGCCATGACCAGTGGGATGGACACCGTGGACTCAGTGCAGGCACCGCACTCAGCGCCCGCCGGGGCGGCGGCTCCCGGACCGCCGGCGGGCGTGTTTCTCGCGCAGCGTCCCCGGTGGGCGCCCGTGGACGCGCCGGGCCTGCCGTACGGGCGGCACGGGCGGCACGGGCGGCTCGAATACGCCGAGATCGAGGCGCCCCTCGACTACGCGCGCCCCGACGGCCCGCGGATCACCCTGGCCCTGAGCCGGATCCGCGCGACGGGCGGCCCGGGCCGGCGGCGCGGCATTCTGCTGGCGCTGAACGGCGGCCCGGGCGGCGACAACGGCATCGGGCGCGGTCTGCCGGCCCGGCTGGTCGCGGCCACCCCGCTGGGCGAGGTGTACGACCTCGTCGGCTTCGACCCGCGCGGCACGGGCGACTCGACCCGTCTGGAGGGCGAGGACAGCCCGGTGACGGTGCCCTTCGACTCCCGTCCTCCGGACGAGGTGTTCGACGCGCTCGCCGCCGACATGCGCGAGCGCGAGGAGGGCTGTCGCCGGGCGGGCGGCGAACTGCGCCCGCACGTCTCCACCCGCAACAACGCCCGCGACATGGACCTGATCCGGGCCGTACTCGGCGAGGAGCGGCTGAGCTTCGTGGGCTGGGCGTACGGCACGCTGCTGGGCGCGGTGTACGGAACGATGTTTCCCGGGCGGCTGGACCGCAGCGTGCTGGACTCGTCCGTGCACCCCGGCTGGGACTGGCAGGCGCAGTTCCGCTCACAGGCGGAGGCGACCCGGGAGAACGTCGACGCCTGGGCCGAGTGGACCGGCGAGCGGCCGTCCGCCTTCGCCCTGGGTACGGACGCGGCCGGTGTGATCGCCACGGTCGAGCGGACCGCCGCGGCCCTGTTCGCGCTGGACGGCGGCCGGGCGCTCCGTACCTCCTTCGACATGATCATCGGCACCCTGGCGGCGGACCGGTCCCGCTGGGACCAGCTCGGTGAACTGGTCCGCGCGCTGCTGGCCGCCGCGGCCTCGGGTGACGCGCCGCGGGCCGGGGAACTGCTGGCCGGACAGGCGGAATGGCGTCCGGGGAAGTCCGCGGGCACCCGGCGGGAGGCCGTCCTGGAGGCGGTCACCTGCGAGACGGACTGGCCGTCCGACCCCGCGCTCCACCACGCGGCCATGCGGGACTTCCGGGAGCGCTGCCCGTACGGGCTCGGCGTGATGCGGGCGCAGCCGTGGGTCGGGACGTTCCGTACGTTCAGCCCGCCCGAACCGCCGACCCGTATCCGCGGCGGAGGCTGTCCGGCCGGGCTGGTCGTGCAGGCGGACGGCGATCCGCTGGACCACCACGAGGGCGGCCGGGCGATGGCCGAACGGCTGGGCCACCGGCTGGTGCGGATCACCGACTCGGGCGCGCACGAGGTGTACGCCCTCGGCGGCAACGCGGCGGTGGACGCGCTCGTCAACCGCTACCTGCTGGACGGCGAGCTGCCGTCCGGCGCCGAGACGTGCGTACCGGGGGTGCCGCGGCCGGCCGTGCCGGCGGGCTGATCCACCCGACCGACCCGACCAGCCCGACCGGCACTGGCCGCCCACGTACGGCCCCTCGTTACCCGTTCCTCACGAGCGGCCAGTGGCGGACCGGGGCAGCCGGACGATTCCGGGTCCCGCCCGTGACGGTGGGGCCGACCACCGACCGACCGCAGGGGGCACAGCGGGACCCCGACCACCGACCGACCACAGGGGACACGGCAAGGCCCCGACCACCGACCAACCACAGGGGATGACATGCGCTGGGACAACATCTATCTCGCGGGCACCGGTTCCTACCTGCCCGAGCAGGTGCAGACGGCGGAGCAGGCCGTCGCCGAGGGGCTGGCAGACGCGGACGAGGTCGCGGCCCACGGCATACGTGCCGTGCGGGTCGCGGCGCCGGACGAGACCGGACCGGTGATGGCCGCGCACGCGGGGCGGCGTGCGGTCGAGCGGTCGGGCCTGGCGGCGGAGGACTTCGGTCTGCTGATCCACTCCTACGTTCTCCACCAGGGCCAGGAGATGTGGACCCCGGCGAGCTACGTCCAGAACGAGACCATCGGCGGCACCGCGCCGGCGGTGGAGGTGCTGCAGAACTCCAGCGGCGGCCTGTTCTCGCTGGAGATGGCGGCCTCCCACCTCGCGGCGCGTCCGCAGCCGGGCGCGGTGCTGATCACCACCGGGGACCAGCACCGGCTGCCCTACTTCGACCGCTGGAACTCCGACGACGCGCTGGCGCACGGCGACGGCGCGGGTGCGGTGGTCCTCAGCAACCAGGGTGGTTTCGCGCGGCTGCTGGCCACGGTCTCGTACGGGGACCCGTCGCTGGAGCCGTTCCTGCGGGGCACTCGGGGCTGGACGCCGGCGCCGTTCGCCGAGGGCAGGCCGATCGATCTGCGGAGCCGGATCCGGGACTTCATGGCGCAGAGCGAGGCCAACCTCGACCTCATGGGCGAGAAGATCGGGTCGATGAGCGTCCGGGTGCTGGAGGACGCCCTCAAGGAGGCCGGTTCGGACCTGGAGAGCGCGCGGTTCTTCGTCCACCCCCACATCAACAAGCCGACCGTGGAGTTCGCGTACCACGACGCGCTCGGGGTGAACCCGGACACCACCACCTACGAGTGGGCCCGGGACCTGGGGCACATGGGCGCGGGCGACCACCTGATCAGCCTGGACCACGTCGTCGCCGAACGCGCCCCGCGCAAGGGCGACCTGCTGATCGCCATGGGTGCGACGGCCGGGTTCGTCTGGACCGTCGCGGTGCTGGAGTTCCTCGTCGACCTGCCCACCCCCTGACATCCCGAGATCCCCCTGGTAGGAGAGGACACGACCGATGACCGACACCGCCGCGAGCCAAGCCGGAGCGAAGAAGGAGAAGGCAGCGAAAGAAGAGAAGGAAGGGAAGAAGGCGAAGAAGGACAAGTTCGCGCACCTGAACGTGGAGGAGGGGACGCTGCGGCACGGCCTCCCCTACCGTGCGCTCGGCACCGGTGACGAACCGCTGGTGGTGCTGCGCTGGTTCACCGACAACCACACCAACCCTGAAGGGTGGGAGCGGAACGTCGAGCTGAAGCAGCTCGCCCCGCTCGCCGAGCGCTACCGCGTCTACGCGGTCAACCGCGCGCCCGGCATGGCGAAGGGCACCACCATGGAGCAGATCGCCGAGCAGCACGCGGAGGCGCTGACCGAGAAGTTCGGCGGCCCGGTGCACATCCTCGGCACCTCCTCCGGCGGCTCGGTCGCGCTGCAACTGGCCGCCGACCACCCGCAGGTCTTCAGGCGCATGGTCCTGGCGATGGCCGGTCACACCATGGGCGACGAGGCGCGCGCGGCGCAGCTGAAGTACGCGGAGGCGTGCGAGGCAGGGCGTCGCGCCCTGCACCACACCGCGCGGATCTCCTTCAAGAGCGCGGCCCTGGCCAAGGTCGTCGCGCCGCTGATGTGGCTGGTGGACCCGTTCGTACGGCCCAAGGAGCCCTCGGACATGGTGGCCTTCGTCCGGGCCGAGGCGGCGTACGACGTCCGGGACCGGCTCGGAGAGATCCGCGTACCCACCCTGGTCATCGCGGGCGGCCAGGACCCCGCCTGCCCGCCCGAGGTGTGCCGCCGTACGGCCGACGGCATGCCGGACGCGGAGCTGGTGGTGTACGAGAAGGCGGGCCATATCGGCACGTTCAACAACCCGCAGTTCCCGAAGGACGTACTGGCCTTCCTGGGCGGCGGCTCCCCGGGCCGGGGCTGAACCCCGCCTCCCCGCGGACCCGACACGGCCGGGGCCCCCTGCAAGTTGCAGGGGGCCCCGGCCGTGGTCGTGCGCTCTACCGCGGATCAGGCACCCACGGGCTGCACGCCGACACGCTGCACGGCGACAGGCTGCGCGGAGTCAGCCGCCGCCGAGTCGCCCGACGGCGAGTCGGTCGACGCGGCGACCGGCAGTGCCATGAGCACCGCCAGCGCGGCCGGTGTGGGCGCGTCGTACACCCGGCGGGCGGGCACCGGGATGCCCGTCCGCCGGCGGATCAGCGTGGTCAGCCGGGTGGCGAGCAGCGAGTGGCCGCCGAGGCGGAAGAAATCGTCGTCGGGGCCGACCTCGGGAAGCTTCAGGACCTCGGCGAAGATCGCGCAGTACAGCGCCTCGGTCTCGTTACGCGGCTCAATCAGGCCGGCGGGCTCCCGGACGGGCGCGGGCAGGTTCCTCCGGTCGACCTTGCCGTTCGGGGAGAGCGGGAAGCTCTCCAGGCGTACGAACGCGGACGGCACGAGGTAGTCGGGCAGGTGGGCCAGGTGGGCGCGCAGGGCGGGCCCGTCGGCGTCGCCCACCGTGTACGCGACGAGGCGCGGCCCGGTCGGCTCGTCCTTGCGCGCGACGACGGCGCACTGGGTGACCTCGGGGTGGCCGAGCAGGACCGCCTCGACCTCGCCCGGCTCGACGCGGAAGCCCCGGATCTTCACCTGGTCGTCGGCGCGGCCGAGGAACTCGAAGACGCCGTCCGCGCGCCGCCGGACCAGGTCGCCCGACCGGTACATGACGGACCCCGGCCCGCCGTACGGATCGGGCACGAAGCGCTGCGCCGTCAGGTCGGGGCGCCGCCAGTAGCCGCGCGCGACCTGGGCGCCCGCGAGGTACAGCTCGCCGGAGGTGCCGTCGGGCACCGGTCGCAGCTCGTCGTCGAGGACGTAGGAACGGGTGGCGGTGACCTCGGTGCCGATCGGCACGGAGGACGGCCAGCCGGCGGCGTCCGCGGACAGGGTGTGGGCGAGGACGACGTGGGTCTCGGCGGGGCCGTACTCGTTGTGCAGACGGAAGGGGGTACGGCGGCCGAAGTCCCGTAGCCCGCCGTCGACATGGAGCGCCTCGCCGGCCTGGATGACGTCGGTGAGATGCGGCAGCTCGCTGCCGTTCTCGGCCGCCGCGCCGAAGACGGCGTCCAGCACGGCCGTGGGAGCGAACAGCTCGTTGACCCGGTGCCGCTCCAGCCAGGCGACGACCGCCTCGGGGTCGCGGCGGATGCCGTCCGGCGGGACGACCAGGGTGCGGCCGGAGACCAGCGTGGAGAGGATCTCCTGAACGGAGACGTCGAAGCCGATGGCGGCGAACTGAGCGGTGCGCACCCCCGGTCCGCCGGGGAGGGCGCCGCGCTGCCAGCGCAGCAGGTTGGTCAGCCCGGCGTCGTGCATGACGATCCCCTTGGGTACGCCGGTGGAGCCGGACGTGAAGATCAGGTACGCGGCGCCCTCGGGGGTCAACGGCCGGACGCGGTCGACGTCGACGGGGTCGCGGTCGAGGCCCCCCTCAGCCTGCGCCTCCGCCTCGGCCTCCAGGACGGCGAGAAGCTCCGCATCGATCACGCGAGCGGGCCGGGCCAGGTCGAACATCAACTCGCGCCGCTGCGCGGGATATTCGGTGTCCACCGGCATGTACGCGGCCCCGGACTTGAGGATCGCCAGCAGGCCTACGACCAGTTCGGCGGAGCGGGGCAGCAGCAGGGCGACGACGTCCTCGGGGCCGACGCCGCGGGCTATGAGCCGGTGCGCTACTCGGTTGGCGCGGGCGTTGAGCATGCCGTACGTCAGCTCGGTGTCCTCGTAGACGAGGGCGGTCTCCCCCGGCTGCCGGGCCGCCTGCTCCTCGAACAGCTCGGCGGCGGAGGCGGGCCTGTCCGGGTTGGCCGCGCCATTCATGTGCGCGGCGACCACGCTCCGCGGCCGCATGTCGGTCCACAGTTCCGTCGCGCGCGCCAGGCAGTCGGCGTGGCCGCCGCGGTGGACGGTGCGCCAGCCCGCCGGGCCGGTCAGCGGGGCGGGCCAGAGCGCGTGCCGGCCCTCGTCGTCGGCCAGCAGCAGGAACTGCCCGTCCCGGTTGTCGAATGGATTCACCTGGTCTCCTTCGAGGGTGCCCCCGCCTTCAGGCGGGGGAGGAATCGAGCTCCTGCGGAGCAGGGCAGAGAGCGGGGTTTCGCCTTCAGGGCGAAAGACCGCCACGCGATCGGGTAGCGTGCCTGTCGTGCGTTGCGAGAACCAAGCGCGCACGCTGTGCCGATCGAGAGCCAAGACGGCACTGCCGAGCTTTGCTCAACAAACCGGGCAGGTTCCGTCCCGGCTGGTGTTGAGGGAGTAAGACCTTGCAGGCCGCTGGTCTGTGGGGCTTCCTGAGCCAGGAATCCCCCTGCTTCAGCTGGGGGAGGGTTCAACGCGTACGCTCCTCGGAGAGCACACCTGTTGGTCGCGCAGTTCCCCGCGCCCCTAAAGGGGCGCTGGTCGCGGGACGGCGGGCGCGAGCGGCGCCCGCCGTCCGCGCCCCCGGCGGGGGTCAACACGCGGCTGGCGTCGCGCTCACCCGCGTCACCTTGACCTTGGCCTCCGCGGACTGCAGGAAGTTGTTGTTCGCGTCGTAGATCTTCGATATGCCGGAGCTCTTGAAGGTCTGTCCGTTCTGGCGGGCCTTCTGGCTGACGTCTACGTAGCCGACGGTGGTGCCGTCGCCGTCGAACAGCCGCTCCCGGACTCGGTAGTTGAAAGCGTTCAGGCCGGTGCGCGACCAGGTGCCCTTGCCCTGGCCGCCGCCCTCGGGGCCGCCGCCGGAGGACAGGCACATCACGCCGTTCGCGTGGAAGGACAGGGTCACGTTGCCCGTGCCGTCCGCGTGCTCCACGGTGCCCTCCCACGTACCCACCGGGGTGGAATTGCGGGGAGGAGGCGGGCCGATCGTCGAGGCGGCCCCCGCACCCGCCGGGGCGACCAGGACGGCCGCCGCCGCGAGGGCCACGGCCGGGCCGAGGATCCGGATCCCGTACTTCTTCGTGCGCCGAGTCATGTGCGCTCAGTCCTTTCTGTTCTGTGGTCGTTCTGTTCTGTGGTCATGGGTCGTGCGAGGTCATGGGTCGTGCGATACGTACGGAAGGGGAAGGCCGGTCAGCCCAGTTCGCGGCGGAACGCGCGGAGTTCGGCGGCCAGTACGTCCGGCCGCTCCAGGGCCGGGAAGTGGCCGCCGTCGGGAAGGTCGCACCAGTAGCGCAGATCGGTGAAACGCTCCCGGGCCCAGGCGCGGGGCAGCCAGGCGTCCTTGGGGAACACCGAGCAGCCGGTGGGGACGGCGGTCGGGGCCATCGGCTCCGACTCGAAGCTCTCCCAGAACAGCCGGGCGGAGGAGGCCCCGGTGTTGCCGAACCAGTACATCGACACGATGTCGAGGAGCCGGTCGGCCGGAACGGCCTTCTCCAGGTCGCCGTCGTGGTCGGCCCACTCCCAGAAACGGTCGGTGATCCAGGCGAGCTGGGCGGCCGGCGAGTCGGCGAGCCCGTAACCGAGGGCCTGGGGTCGGGTGGACTGGATCGCCGCGTAACCGGAACGGTTCTTCCCGAAGCTCTGCATCCGGCCCATGGCCGCCCGGTCGCGCTCGTCCAGCTCCTCGAACGGGATCTGCCGCTCCGGGGGCCGGGCCAGAGGCATCGTCAGGTGGATGCCCCGCAGGTGCGCGGCGTCCGTACTCCCCAGGGCCGCCGACACCCAGGAGCCCCAGTCGCCGCCGTGGGCGATGTAACGGTCGTGGCCGAGACGGGCCATCAGTTCCGCCCAGACCGTGGCGATCCGGCCGACCGTCCAGCCGGTCCCCGTGGGTGCGGGGCCGAGGCCGTGCCCCGGCAGGGACGGGCAGACGACGTGGAAGGCGTCGGCCGGGTCCTCGGGGTCGGTGAGCTGCGGGATCAGGTCGAGGAACTCGACGACGGAGCTGGGCCAGCCGTGCGTCAGCAGCAGCGGCACGGCGTCCGGGTGCGGCGAGCGGACGTGCAGGAAGTGGATCGGCAGGCCGTCGATCTCGGTGGTGTACTGCGGGAAGGCGTTCAGCCTGCGTTCGGTCGCGCGCCAGTCGTAGTCGTCCGCCCAGCGCCGGCACAGTCTCCGCACCTGATCCAGGGGAGCGCCCTGGGACCAGTCGTCCACCGTCTCCCGGTCCGGCCAGCGTGTGGCGCCCAGCCGGTCGCGGAGATCGTCGAGCGCGCTCTGCGGGATGTCCGCCCGGTAGGGCTCGATGACCGAGGGTTCGATGACTGACGGCTCGATGACTGACGGCTCGATGTCTGAGCTCACCCCGTGGCCTCCTCCATGGCTTGTTCCGTCCGCGAGGCGTACGCGCTCGCAGTGGCGCAGACGCTAGGTCGGGGCCCTACAGCAGCGGTCGAGCGCGGTGAGAGGCCGCCGGGCAACACTCCGCGGCATGAATCGCATGAGGCATACGCAAGGGAAGTGGCCGAAGTCGTACCCCGCGCCGAGCGGTCTGTCAGGCCGAACCAGCCGGTCTGGCGGGTTTGGCCGGTCCGGCCGGTCCAGGCAGCGGACGCGAGGAGCGCGCGCGCTCGCCGGCACGGCACTCGCGTGCGCGCTGCTGTCCCCGCTGACGGCGGCGAGCGCCGCGGAGGCCGCGCCCGCGCCGGCCCGGGTCGCTGCCCCGGTGGGCAGCTGGCAGGCCAAGGTGCTCCGCGAGGGCGCCGCGTACGACGTGACCCTCTCCTTCGGCGCGGACCGCTCGGTGTGCCTGGTCTCGCCGGCCGGGGCGAGCAAGGGCCGCTGGCACCCCACCGGCCGGGACGCGTTCGACTACCGCATCCGGGAGTTGTGGTACGACGCGAACGGCGCGCTCGAGGGCTGGGTGGACATCGCCCAGTCGGCGAAGCGGATCGGTACCTCGTTCGCGGGCTCGGGCGTCTCGACCGTCTACGGCGCCGACGGCACGGTGGAGACCACCGTGCCGGTCACAGTCACGGGCACCCGCACGGGCCCACCGGACGGCTCCGCCTGCGGATGACGGTGCGGGGGGGGCGGGGCCGTCAGGCGCCTTGAGCGTGACTCCATCGAGCGCTGAGGGCGCGGGGCGAGACTGCCGCCTCAGCAGCTTGGCGAAGTCGGGTGCGGTACCGCGCCCTCAAGGAGGCTGCTTATCCAGCGGAGCGCCCTGCGCATTGCCGACCGAAGGGACTCACGATGACACCCCGCCCCAGTCCGTCCGGCGCCGATTCCGAGACCGCGCCCCCAACCTTCCCGTACCAGCGCGGCTGCCCGTTCAGCATGCCCGCCGAGTACCCGGAGATGATCGAGAAGGACGTCTCGCAGGTCACCCTGACCGGTTCGGGGCTGCGGATCTGGACGGTCACCGGCTACCACACCATCCGTCAGCTGCTCACCGACCCCCGGGTCAGCGCCTCGCGCAAGCACGACAACTTCCCATTCTACTTCATCGCGCCGCCGGAGTTCCGCACGGAGACCTCCTTCATCGGCTACGACGGCGAGCAGCACACCAAGACCCGTCGCAAGGCGGCGCTCACCTTCACCAGCCGCCAGGTCAAGAAGCTGCGCCCGCGTATCGAGGAGATCGTCGACGAGCACATCGACCGGATGCTGGCGACCGCGCCACCGGTCGACCTGCACCACGCCTTCTCGCTGCCCGTCCCGATGACGGTCATCTGCGAACTCCTCGGCATACCCCACGACAAGCACGACTTCTTCATCAAGCACGGCACCGCCCTGCTCGGCGGGCACAGCAGCGCGGAGGAGCGCCAGGCCGCGATCGTCGAGGTCAACGCGTACGTCGACGACCTGATCCAGCTGAAGAAGCGGGAGCCCGGCGAGGACCTGCTCAGCCGCGCGATGGCCGACTACGAGGCGTCCGGCGAGGAGTACACCGACCGCGACCTGTTCAACATGGTCCGGCTGCTGATGAACGGCGGCCACGAGACCACCGCCAGCCAAATCTCGCTCGGCACGGCCTGCCTGCTGGAGAACCCGGACCAGCTGGAGCAGTTGAAGGCGGACCCTGAGCTGGTCAAACCCGCGGTCGAGGAACTCATCCGGATCGCGACCATCGGCGACACGGCGGTGCCGCGGGTCGCGCTGGAGGACATCGAGATCGGCGGGCAGGTGATCCGCAAGGGCGACGGCATCCTGTGCCTGGGCCTCGCCGCCAACCGCGACCCGGAGGTCTTCCCGGAGCCGGAGAAGGTCATCCTCAGCCGCGGCACCCGCAAGCACCTCGGCTTCGGCCACGGCGTGCACCACTGCATCGGCGCCGACCTCGCCCGCCTGGAGCTGGAGATCGTCTGGAGCAAGCTGTTCCAGCGCATCCCGACCCTGCGGCTGGCCAAGCCGTTCGCGGAGATCCCGCGCAAGGAGGGCGCCGTGATCTACGGCCTCTGGGAGCTCCCGGTCACCTGGTGACGCCCGCGGGCCCCGCCGGAACACCAACGAGGAGGACACCCATGCCCAAGATCACCTACCGGAGCCCGGACGGCACCGACACCGTCGTCGACGTCGCCTCCCCCTGCACCGTGATGCGCGGCGCGAAGCTCCACAACATCGACGGCATCGAGGCGCAGTGCGGCGGCTCGGCGCAGTGCGGCACCTGCCACGTCTACGTCGACGACGCCAACACCCTGCCGCTGCCGCCCATGCACGAGGTGGAGGACGACGTGCTCTACGGCACGGCCAGTCCCCGCCGCGAGACCAGCAGGCTGAGCTGCCAGCTCCCCGTCACCGACGCCATGGACGGGCTGCTGGTGCACCTGCCGGAGGCGCAGTCCTGATGGCCGCGCCCTCGGTCGTCGTCGTCGGCGCGGGGCAGGGCGGCACCGAGACCGCCGCCGCCCTGCGCAGCCGGGGCTTCTCCGGGCGGATCACCCTGATCGGCGCGGAGGACGCCCTCCCGTACCAGCGGCCGCCGCTGTCCAAGGGCTACCTCACCGGATCCACTCCGGCCGACGAACTCCCCCTGCGTCCGCGGTCGTTCTTCGAGGCGCAGGACGTCGAGCTGATCACCGGCACCCCGGTCACCGCCATCGACCCGGGCGACCGGCGGATCACCCTCGCCGGGGACGGCGGACGCCGCGTGCGGCTGCGTTACGACCACCTCGTCCTCGCCACCGGCGCGCGGCCACGGGTGCTGCCGGTGCCCGGCGCCTCGCTGTCCGGTGTCCACACCCTCCGCGATCTGCGTGACGCCGTCGCGCTGCGCGCGGAACTGCGGCCCGGGGCACACCTGTTGGTCGTCGGCGGTGGCTTCGTAGGGCTCGAACTCGCCTCTACGGCACGGCTGCTGGGCCTGGAGGTCACGGTGGTCGAGTCCGGGGCCAGGGTCATGGGGCGTTCCGTCAGCGCGGCCCTGGCCGAGCACCTGGCCGACCGGCACCGCGCGCACGGCACCCGCGTAATGACGCGCCGTGAGCTGGTGGCCCTGCACGGCGACGACACGGGCCGGGTGCGGGTGGCCGAGCTCGACGGCGCGGAACGTGTCCGGGCGGACGTCGTCGTGATGGGCGTCGGAGTCCTCCCGCGCACCGAACTCGCCGCGGACGCCGACCTGCCCGTCGGCGACGGCGTCCTCGTCAACGCGACGCTGCGGACCGCCGACCCGGCCGTCCACGCGATCGGCGACTGCGCGCGATTCCCGAGCCCGTACGCGGGGCGTCCGCTGCGGCTGGAGTCGGTGCAGAACGCCTCGGACCAGGCCCGTTGCGTGGCCGCGGCCATCTGCGGCACCCCGGAGCCGTACACCGCGGTCCCCTGGTTCTGGACCGAGCAGTGCGGGCTGCGGGTGCAGCTCGCGGGCATCACCGCCGGCCACGACCGTACGGTGGTGTCCGGCGACGTGGCGAGCGGCCGCTTCTCGGTGTTCTGCTTCACCGGCGAACGGCTGGTCGGCACCGAGTCCGTGAACCGCCCGGCGGACCACATGATCACCCGCCGACTGTTGGCCGAGCGCACCGCCTCCGCGCTGCCCGGGCCTGCGGAGGTGTGCCGGCCGGGCTTCGACCTGAAGGAGTATCAGCGGGTTCGCTCCGCTGGTTAGGCGGTTGGGTTCGTTGTCGGCCGACGGTCCCTCGGTGTGGTGAGGGCGCGGACTGAACTCTGCGGGGTAGGAGGCTCTTCGCCCCGACGCCTCCCCCACCCCTCAAGTCCCACGAATACATGTGCCATACTCGGGCGCCGATCATGGCAAGAAGCGACCGGGGGGCCGTGTGGACGCCGTTTCTCTGGACGCCGTTTCTCTGGACGCCCCCTATCTGGACACGGATGCGGATCAACTCTGCTTCTCGCTGGACCTGACGGAGCGTCCGGCGCTGGCAGAACGTGTGGTGTCGCTCGGCGGGCTGGATGTCCGGCTGCGGCTGCTCGGGGCCTCGCACCAGGTGTTCGCCGGTCCCGTGCGAGAGACGGTGGCCTGTCTGCGGGGCGCGGTGAGGGGTTTGCCCGAGACCTGCACCCGTCAACTGCCGGGCTGGGACTATGACTTCGGCGCCACCACTCGCCGGCTGACTCCCGAGGAGTTCAGTGCCGAGGTGGCGCAGGTCCTCGGCCGGGCCACCGACGCCGAGCACAGCCTGCGCGGAGTCTTCCCCGGTTCACCGGAGGCGGTCACCGCGGTGGTCGTCGAAACGGTCGAGGGACCGTACGGCGCCGGGCTCGTCTGGCGCACCTGGCACACGTATCCGCAAAACGGCCAGATCGTATCGACGTACAGCCGGCTGGAGGCCCGATGAACAGCGCCCGACTCGTCCGCGCAGCGGTGGCGGCCGCGCTGGCCGCGACCCTGCTCACCGCCTGCTCCGGCGACGGGGACGACGACGCGGTCCCGCGCGACTGGATCGGGAAGACATACACCGAGACCGGGGCGGACTGGCGCGACTCGAACAGCACCCCGAGCGAGGTCGCCCAGGCAATCCACACCGAGCGGGCGGCACAGGACCGTACCTCCGGCGACAGCATGGAGTTCCTGCGCTACGGCGACGACATGGTCACCGTCTCGCCGCACCGGAGCGGCAGCCTGATCGAGATCGAGGACTACCGCGACGGCTACCGCCGCCACAAGCGGCACCTCATCTCCTGGCCGGACCCGGACAGCGCGAGCTTCCGCGGCGGCGGCCCCGGCGAGGGCAAGTAACGCCCGATGACCGGCCGGATCACCCCCGACGCATCCCCCGACGCATCCCGCGTTCCTCCCGCACAGCACCTTGATCGCGCCTCGACCCCGCCCCCAAGAAAGGCAACGCAGTGACCGAGATCTTCGAGTCGACCGGCCAGTCCCTGCTCTACGGAGTCGTGGGCCTCGTCGTGATGGCCGTCGGGTTCATCGCCCTCGACCTCGTCACGCCGGGCAAGCTGTACCACGTGGTGTGGACCGACCGGAACCGCGGCGCGGCCGTCCTGCTGGGCAGCCAGTCCGTCGCCGTGGGCCTGGTCATCATGAAGGCCATCGAGGCGAGCGAGTCCGAGCAGGGCCTCGGCTACGGCCTGGTCAGCACGCTGCTGTACGGCCTGGCCGGGGTGCTGGTGATGACCGTCGTCGGCATCGTGATCGGCGTGGTCACGCCGGGCCAGATGGGCGCGGTCGTCCTCGACGACCAAGGCGACCGTCCGCACCCCGCCGCCTGGGTCCAGGCCGGCATGTACCTGGGCACCGGGTTCATGGTCGGCGCGGCGATCTCGTAACAGCGCCCAGCAATGAGCGCCACCACCGTGCAAGGCCGCGACACCACCGCGGCGCCCTCCCGCCCCCCGGCCGTCCGGCACACCCGGGGGGCTCGTTTCCTGCTGCTGTTCGCTGTCTTCCTCTGCGCGGCCTGTGGCCTCGTCTACGAGCTGGCCCTGACCGCACTGGGCAGTTACCTCATCGGCAACTCGGTGCTCCAGACCTCCGTGGTGATCTCCGTGATGGTGTGCGCCATGGGGCTCGGCTCCCTCGCCGCCAAACCCCTGCGCCGCCGCGCGGTGGGCGCGTTCGCGCTCGTGGAGGGTGTGCTGGCGCTGGTCGGCGGACTGTCGGTGCTGGTGCTGTACGCGGCGTTCGCCTGGCTCCAGCTGTACACCCCGGCGATGATCGTGGTCGCGGTGGCCGTCGGCCTGCTGATCGGCGCCGAGATCCCGCTGCTGATGACCCTGCTCCAGCGGATCCGGCGGCAGGAGGCGGGCAGCGCGGTCGCCGACATGTTCGCCGTCGACTACATCGGCGCGCTGGTCGGCGGCCTGGGCTTCCCGCTGTGGCTCCTGCCGACGTTCGGCCAGCTCAAGGGCACACTGGTGGTCGGCGTGGTCAACGCGGTGGCCGGAGTCATCGTGGTGGTGTTCATCTTCCGCCGGCAGATCCGGCGCTGGGTGCGCAATGCTCTGCTGGCCGGGGTCACGGCGGTCCTGGCCGTGCTCGGTACGACCTACGCGCTCGCGGACGACCTGGAGGTGACCGCGCGCCAGCAGATGTACCGGGACCCGATCGTCCACACGGAGACGACGTCGTACCAGGAGATCGTCGTCACCCGCTCCACCGCCTTCACCGGCGAACCGGACATGCGTCTCTTCCTCAACGGCGACCTCCAGTTCAGCTCCGTCGACGAGTACCGCTACCACGAGTCCCTCGTCCACCCCGCCCTCTCCGGTTCCCGCGCCAACGTGCTGATCATGGGCGGCGGCGACGGCCTCGCCCTGCGCGAGGTGCTGCGCTACGACGACGTCCAGCACGTCACGCTCGTGGAACTGGACCCGGCGATGACTCGGCTCGCACGCGACTTCAAGCCCCTGCGCGACCTCAACGACAAGGCGCTCGACGACCCGAGGGTCAAGGTCGTCAACGCCGACGCCTTCAACTGGCTGCGCGGCGCCCGGCAGCACTACGACGCGGTCGTCATCGACTTCCCCGACCCGGACACGGCGGCGCTGGCCAAGCTGTACTCGGTGGAGTTCTACCACCTGCTCGGCCAGGTCCTGACGCCGCAGAGCAGGGTGATGGTGCAGAGCGGGTCGCCGTTCTTCGCGCCGAAGACGTACTGGTCGATCGCGAAGACGATCGAGACGGCGGGCTACGCGACCAACCAGTTCCAGGTCGACGTACCGAGCTTCGGCAACTGGGGCTACGTCCTGGCCACCCCGGGCGGCGGCACGTCCCCACCGCTGCGGCTGGCATCGGACGCCCCGCGACTGCGCTACCTGGACGAGGCGGTCCTGAAGGCCGCCGCGGTGTTCCCCGTGGACCGCCGCCGCCAGGACGTACGGCCGAGCACGCTGATGGAACCGGCCGTGCTGGAGTACGTACTGGACGAGTGGGAGAACTACTGACCGCCCGCGGTCGAGACCATCTGCCTTATCTGTGATGTCTGTCATATCTGTCTTGTCTGTCTTGTAGGCAGGGACGGGTGCGCGGCAGCGGCTTCTGCGGCCCTCCAGGGCTCGACAGGTGTTCGAGGGACCTGCGCAACCCTGGGCGCATGACTGCCACTCCGCGCACGGACCCCACCGCCCTTGCCGCCGCCCCGACGGGCCCACCTCCCCCGGCCGAGGGCGGTGGGCCCGTCGGGGCGTGGGCGGCGCAGGTACACCGGGAGACGGAGACGTCGGCGGTGGTGCTCCACTTCACCGGCGACGGCCGGGTCTTCCTCTCCGGCGGCGGCGCCGGGCACTGGGAGTCCACCGGGCCCGGCGGCTTCGCGTTCCGCGTGGCCGAACCCCTCTTCGACGAGCGGGGGCCGGAGGCCGGCGACTGCGTCGCCTGGGTGGACATCGACCAGCTCGCGATGCTCGACGGCGACACATTCCGCAGCGAGGGCGTCTCCGTGATCCGCGAGACCGGCAGCGGGTCCGTACTGCGAACCAAGCAGGTCACCATCACGGCACGCGCCACGAAACGGGCCGCAAAGCACCGCGGCGAGGACACCACCGGAAGCGCCCCTTAAACGGCCCCGGCCCGGCGGACCAGGCCGGGGCCGTCGGGCACCGTCCGTCACGCCGGGGCCCGGCGGACGTCAGACGCGGACGTCCGACCGACCCGCAGTCGGTGTGGAGTCCGGCGACGGCGACGGCGACGGCGACGCACCGTCGCCGGACTCCGGCGAACCCCCGGCAACCGCCGCCCCAGCGGCGACCTCCGCGGCGGCAGCCTCCGCGCTCTCCGGGTCGACCGGCTCGACATCCCGGAGCAGCCACACGACCAGTACCGCTGCCAGCACCACCAGCACCGCCCCGATGACCGCGTTGACGTGCAGCCCGTCCACGAAGGCCGCTCGCGCGGCGGCGACGAGGGCGGAGCCCGTCCCCTCGGGCAGCGCGCTCGCCGCGCCAAGCGCCCCTCCCAGAGTGTCCCGCGCGGTCTCAGCGACAGCGCCTGGCACCCCGGCGGGCAGGGCGTCCGTGAGCTGCGCCCGGTACACCGCCGTACCGACGCTGCCGAGCACGGCGACGCCGATCGCCATGCCGAACTCCTGGTTGGTCTCGGAGAGGGCGGAGGCCGCACCGGCGCGTTCGGGCGGCGCCGCGCCCACGATCATGTCCACACCCAGGATCGACATGGGGCTGATGCCCGCGGCGAAGACGACCGTTCCGGCGGCCATGAGGACCAGGTCGTCGGAACCGTCCAGCAGGGTGAACATCAGGAAGCCCACCGCCGCGACCACCAGTCCGCCCCCCATGACGTAGGCCGGGCGGGAACGCTTGACCAGCGCCGGGGTCACGGCCGCCGCGACGATCATCGCCGCCGTCTGCGGCAGCGTCCACAGTCCCGCCTCGAACGGCGAGAGCCCGAGGACGAGTTGCATGTACTGGGAGAGGAAGAAGAACAGCCCGGACATCGCGAACAACGAGAGCGTCAGCGTGAGCAGGGAGGCGCTGAACGCCCGGTCGGAGAACAGCCGCAGATCCAGCAGCGGGTCGGTCAGCCGCCGCTGCCGGCGGACGAAGACATACCCGAGCACAAGCCCCGCCGCCAGGACGAGCACCGGCACGGGGGCGACGCCGTCCTTGGCCAGCTCCTTGACCCCGTACACCAGCGAGATCATCGCGGCGACCGACAGGGCCACGCTGCTCAGGTCCAGCCGGCCCGGGTCGGGGTCGCGGTACTCGGGCAGCAGCATCGGGCCCACCACCAGCAGGAGCACCATGGGCGGCACGCCGAGCAGGAACACCGAGCCCCACCAGAAGTGCTCCAGCAGGGCGCCACCGACGAGCGGCCCCAGCGTCATGCCGACCGTGAAGCTGGACATCCACACGGCGATGGCGGCGGTGCGCTGGCGCGGATCCTGGAACATGTTGCGGATCAGGGCCAGCGTGGAGGGCATCAGCGTGGCTCCGGCGATGCCCAGCAGGGCCCGGTTGGCGATGAGCACCTCCGCGCTCGTCGACCAGGCGGCGATCAGGGACGCGGCGCCGAACGCGGCGGCGCCGGCCAGCAGCAGGCGCCGGCGTCCGATCCGGTCGCCCAGCACGCCCATGGCGATCAGGAAGCCCGCGACGAGGAAGCCGTAGACGTCGAGGATCCACAGCAGTTGGGAACTGCTGGGTGCCAAGTCGGCGCTGAGCTGCGGGACGGCCAGGTAGAGGACCGTGACGTCCATCGAGATCAGCAGGGTGGGCAGCGCCAGGACGGCGAGTCCGGTCCACTCCCGCCTGCCTGCCCTGGGGACGGGGGCGGGG
>NZ_JAAKZX010000007.1 GCF_011045025.1 Streptomyces ureilyticus | reverse complement strand
ACCGCTTCCAGTGCGATCAGGTTGTCCTCCATGTCGTCCACGAGGAGTATGTTCGCGCGCTCGTCGGTCGATGCCTCAGTACTCATGGTGTTGGTCTGCCTGCCTCAGTCGTTCGGCGACGGGCGGGCTGGGTGATGCCGCCGTGGTCGGTGAAAGTGCCGCGCGCGGCGAGGTGCGGGTGGTGCGGCGCCTCGCTCAGGGAGAGCACCGGCGCCACGCACGCGTCGGAGCCCTCGAAGAGAGCGGTCCACTCGTCGCGCGTACGGGTCTTGAAGCGCGCCGCGACCGCCTCGCGCAGCTCGCCCCAGCGCGCCGGGTCCTTGTGAGCCGCGGCGTGTTCCGGGATGCCGAGGAGGTCCACGAACTCGGCGTAGAACTGCTTCTCGAGCGCGCCCACCGCCATGTACTGGCCGTCCGCCGTCTCGTACGTGCCGTAGTACGGGCAGCCTCCGTCGAGGAGGTTGGCGCCGCGCCGGTCCTGCCAGCGGCCGGCGGCGAACATGCCGTGGATCATCGCGCCCAGGTGCGCGGTCCCGTCGACGATGGCCGCGTCAACGACCTGTCCGGTGCCGCTCGCACGGGCGTGGTGGAGGGCTGCGAGGACGCCGACGACGAGGTAGAGCGAGCCTCCCGCGTAGTCGCCGAGCAGGTTCGCGGGGACGGCGGGCGGCGCGTCCGGGTCGCCGATCATGCCGAGGGTGCCGGTCAGCGCGATGTACGCGATGTCGTGGCCCGCGCGCGCGGCGAGCGGGCCCTGCTGGCCCCAGCCGGTCATCCGTCCGTAGACGAGCTTCGGGTTGCGGGCGTGACAGGTCTCGGGGCCGACGCCGAGGCGCTCGGCGACGCCCGGGCGGTAGCCCTCGATGAGGATGTCGGCGCGTTCGACCAGGTCGAGGACGCGGTCCGGGCCGTCGTCCGTCTTCAGGTCGACGAGCACGGACCGCTTGTTGCGGTTGGTGATGTCGTAGTCCGGGTTGATCGCGAGGCCCGCGCCTGTGGGCCGGTCCACGCGGACGACGTCGGCGCCGAGGTCGGCGAGGAGCATGCCGGCGAACGGGCCGGGCCCGATGCCGGCCAGCTCGATCACGCGCACCCCGGCGAGCGGGCCGTGCCCTGCCGTCCCTGCCACTGCCATCGGGCCCCCTGCACTGTGACACTACTGATGTAACACCTGCGATGCTAAGAACGTGTTCGACGCCGCACAAGACTCTGGCGAGCAAGCGCTTAGCCAAGTCGCTCAGTCATTCTGAACGCCCGGCGCCGCCAAGGGAATTAGCAGAGGAACCGCCAGAAGATCGCCAGAAGAGTCAGCGCGCGTCCAGCTCCGCTATGAGCTTCTTCGGGGCGATCGTGCGATAGCTCTCCTCGACCCAGTCGCACAGCAGCTCAGCGGCCGGGGAGCCCTTCTCCTCCAGCGGGATGCTCACCCAGCCCGCCTTCCCGAGGCCGTACCCGGCGGGCTCGGCGCCCGGCGAAGTCATCGCGTGGGCGTGCGCCGCCTCGTCCTTGAGCTTCAAGGTCATCCCCATGGGATAGCTGCCGTCCGTCACACCAAGGAAGACGAACACCTTCTTGTTGACCTTCGCGACGGTCTCGCCCCAGGGGAAGTCCTCGGTCGCGCTCGGCAGCCCGAGGGCGAACTCGCGCACTTTCTCCCACTTCTTCAGAGCGGTCTCGGTCGCGGCCACGGCTGCCTCCGGTTCTTGGTGCGGCTCCTCGCACGGGGTCATGGTTCGGCTCCTCGTACTTCAAGCTAGCCTCAGCCACTGACAACGGCGCGGGGTGTACGGCAGAGAGGTGCCATGAGCAGCCAGAACGTGACGGAGCGGACGTACGACGTCGTGCTCTTCGGGGCCACGGGCTTCGTCGGAAGGCTCACCGCGGAGTACCTCGCCGCGCACGCACCCGCGGGGCTGCGCTGGGCGATCGCGGCGCGCGACACCGCGAAGCTGGAGCGGCTGCGTGAGCGGCTGGCGTCGATCGACCCGGGCTGCGCCGAGCTGCCCCTGCTGCAGGCGGACGCCGCTGATCCGGCCTCTCTGCGCGAACTGGCTGCCCACGCGCGCGTGGTGGCCACGACGGTGGGGCCCTACCTGGAGTACGGCGAGGACTTGCTCGCCGCCTGCGCGGACGCCGGCACCGACTACGTCGATCTCTGCGGAGAGCCCGAGTTCGTGGACCTCATGTATGTGCGGCACGACGCACGCGCGCGTGAGACCGGAGCGCGGCTGGTACACGCGTGCGGCTTCGACTCCATTCCGCATGACCTGGGCGCGTACTTCACGGTCCGTCAGCTTCCCGAAGGGGTGCCGCTGACCGTGGACGGGTTCGTGCGCGCCGACGGGATGTTCTCGGGCGGTACGTTCGGCTCGGCCTTGAACCAGTTCTCGCGCGGGCCGCAGATGGTGGCCGCGGCGCGGGACCGGGGGCGGCACGAGGCGCGCCTGGTCGGCCGACGGGCGTACGCGCCGCTGGGCGCGCCTCGGTACGCCAAGGAGGTGGGGGCGTGGGCGGTGCCGCTGCCCACGATCGACGCGCGGATCGTGCAGCGCTCGGCCCGTGCCCTGGAGCGGTACGGGCCCGACTTCCGCTACCGGCACTACGCGGCCGCCAAGCGGCTGCCGTTCGCGGTGGGCGGCGTGGCCGCGGCCGGCGCGGCCTTCGCGGCGGCACAACTGCCACCGGCCCGGCGCTGGCTGTCGGACCGCCTCAAGCCCGGGGAAGGGCCGAGCGAGGAAAAGCGGGCGAGAAGCTGGTTCTCAGTCCGGTTCGTGGGCGAGGGCGGCGGACACCGCGTCTTCACGGAGGTAGCGGGCGGCGACCCCGGCTACGGCGAGACCGCCAAGATGCTCGCCGAGTCCGCCCTGTGCCTGGCCTTCGACGAACTGCCCCCGACATCGGGCCAGGTCACGACGGCGGTGGCGATGGGCGACAGGCTCATCGAGCGACTGCGGGAGGCGGGGATCAGCTTCCGGGTCGCAGCGGCACGCTAGCGCTTGGCTGGACGGGCGGTTTGGAAGCTGCGGTTCGTTGTGGCTTGTCGCTCCCCCACTCTCGGCTGCTCCCCCTCTCGGCTTCGCTCGAGCGGGGGCCCCCATCGCGGCGGAGCCGCATATGTCACAGTCCCGCGCCCTGAAGGGGCGCGCTGCCGCACCGGACTTCGGCAGGCTCGCGTAGGCACGTTGCCCACGTGGCAGAGCGCAGATCGTCGGCCGAGGCCGACTTGCCCCACGGCCAGGCCCTACCACCCCATGACGGTGTAGATCATCCCCGCTATCCAGCCGACCCCGGCGAGGACCGCGACGATCAAGCCCGCCATCACAGCGCGCTCGACGGGCTGGGTGGGGTCGGCGGTGGGCTTCGGGGCACGATGTGTCGTCATGCGGCCCAGCCTGCCGAGCAGGGCGGTGCCCCGGCATCCGTACAAGTACTCAGACGACGTACTCAGTCGCCTTCAGGGCCTCGCGGCACAGCGCGTCCGCTCGGCGGGTCGTTTCCGGGAGGCGGAAGCGGGGCGCGAGTCGCAGCGTGTGGGCGCAGGCGTTGTCCAGGGTCACCCGGTGGCCGACCGAGACGAACACCGGCTTGACGCCCTCCTGGGTGCGCAGCGCCCGGCCGACCTCCTCCTCGCCCGCGAGCAGCGGGGACGAGGATCCGCGCGGGGCGCCCGGCTCCTCGTACGCGAAGGCGAACGGGTTCTTGGCGACGCCGATCACCGGCAGACCCGTGAGAACGCCGAGGTGGCTGGCCAGTCCGAAGCGTCGCGGGTGGGCGAGGCCGTAGCCGTCGCAGACGACGAGGCCCGGCTCGCAGGGCAGCGCGTCGAGGGCGGCCAGGACGGCGGGGATCTCGCGGAAGGCGAGCAGTCCGGGGACGTAGGGGAACGGCACCCGCCCCACGGCCGTCGACTCGGCCACCACGTCGAGACTCGCCGCGTCCAGGACGACGGCCGCGGCCACGACGACGTCACGCTCGTCGTCGTACGCCACGTCCACCCCCGTCACCCGGCCCGTCCCCGGCGGCGGCCCCGGCTCGTCGAGTACGACGCGCCCGCGCAACTCGTCCTGCACGGCACGTGCTTGCTCTTCGGTGGCGGGCCAGCCCGCCGGAATCCGTACGGTCGTCGTCATGGTGGATTCGAGCGTACGCGGCCGTGGCCTCCCATCGACGGGCGATGGGCGACGGGCGACAGGGGACAAGCGACGGGGACGGCGTTCAGCGGCCGAGGACCCTCGACAGCTCCTCCTTGTTCATCTTGGAGCGGCCCTCGATGTTGCGGCTCTTCGCCTCCTCGTAGAGCTGGTCGTACGTGTCCCCTCCGCGGGACTCACGGGCGCCGCGACGGCCGGCCGAGGTGTCCTGGGCCGACGTACGGTTCGTGCTCGTGCTCTTCGACTCGCCGCGCTGGGCGCGTTCCTTGTTGGTGGTTCGGGCGGCGATCTCCTCGGCGCGCTGCTCGCTCGCACCGCGTTCGCGTTCGCTCTCCCTGATGTGTTCCTGCTGGCGTTCCCGCTTGGAACTCGAGCCACGTGCCATGGCCGGACTCCTTGCTGCTAGAAGACTGCTGGAAGCCGCCCCTCTTCCAGCCAAGCATGGCCCGGGCCCACCCGCATCAGCGCTCAAGCCGGGCCACCCGGCCCTGCTCCCCGGAGGCCCAGCAGCCCAGGTCAGCGGTGCAGTCGACGGTGTCGTACGAGCCCGTGTCGACGGTGCGCCACGTGCGCCCGGCGTCCGTGGTGAGGTCGGTTCCGGTGGGGCCGACCGCGAGGGCGGCCGAGCGGCTGTGCGGGAGCCAGGTGACGCCGGAGCGGTAGGCGGGCGGCGGCTGCGCGGCGGGCGTCCAGGTGCGGCCGGCGTCGCCGCTGACGGCGGCGGCCCGCGGTGACGGCTGGTCCGCGCGGTAGTCGCCGCCGACCGCGATGCCGTGCGTACGGTCGCGGAAGGCGAGGGCGAAGACGCCGCGCGCCGGGTCGCCCGCGGGAATCGGGGTGTCGGCGGCCTTCCAGGTCAGGCCGCGGTCGGAGGAGTGCAGCACGCGCGCGCGTGCTGCCCCGCCCGTGGCCAGCCACACATCGCGCGGCCCCGAACTGACCAGGCACTGCCCACTGGCCGCGAAGCCGGCCTCGTCCTCCTGCGCCGCGGGCATTCCGTCGCTGGGCAGCACCTTCCAGGAGCGGCCGCCGTCGCTGGTCGACAGGATGCGGAACTTTCCGTCCACCGGGTCACTCATCGCCAGTCCATGGCGCCGGTCGAAGAAGGTCACGCAGTCGTAGAAGGCCCGCGCGTCGGTGTTGCGGAAGGACTCGGTCCAGGTCTCGCCTCCGTCGTCGGTGCGGAAGATCCGGGAGGCCTCGCCCTCGCCGATGGCCAGCACCACGGCTCGCTTGCGGTCGAACGCCTCGATGTCCCGGAACTCCAACTCGGCGGCTCCGGGCGGCGATACGTTCCGCCAGCTCGCGCCGCCGTCCGAGGTGCGCAGCACGGTGCCGCGGGATCCGGCCAGCCAGGCGGTGTTCCGGCTGACGGCGGACAGACCGCGGAAGCGCACATCGGTGCCGCTGTCCTTGAGTTCCCAATGCGGAGGCCGTCGGTCCGGTTCTTGTGCCTGTGCGGGCGCGGTGAGTGCGGCGGTGAGCGCAGCCCCGCACATCCCCGCCGCCAGCAGTCGCCTCGTGAACCTCTTCGGTCGCGTGTTCCCCAAGCCCCTCATGGCGGGCGAAGCTAGCCCACTCCCCCGGTGGCGTCCAGATGCCCCAATTGACAACGGTGGCCCCGTTGGTGATTGAAGGCGGTGACACAGGTCACTCGAACTTGGTGCGTCTTCGTGAGCACGGAATGGCTGATTCTGTCGTCTCTTCAAGTGCCCGGCGTCATCCGTTCACCGTTCGTCAAGCCGTCACAAGGGAGCAGGCGTTGTCCACTGTCATCGAGCAGCCTGTTGAGGCCCGCCTCGTCGCCGCCGCGCCGCGGATGCCGAGTATTCCCGCGGCGCTCCACTACGACCCCCGTGAACCGTTCGCCGTCCGTATGACCTTCCCGGCCCCGGCCACCCTCGAAGGCGTGGACGTCTGCTGGACCTTCGCCCGCGAGCTGCTCGTCTCGGGTCTGGAGGAGCCAGTGGGTCACGGCGACGTACGAGTCCGGCCTTACGGCTACGACCGCATCGTCCTGGAGTTCCACGCTCCCGAGGGAACCGCCGTGGTGCATGTCCGCGCGGGCGAGCTGCGGCGCTTCCTGCAGAGCACGACGGAACTGGTGCCGCTCGGCCTGGAGCAGCAGCACCAGGACATGGACAACGCCCTCGCCGAACTCCTGCGGGACGCCGGCTGATCACGCCCGCTGATCCCTTGGGGAGACGCGGGCCAAAATCGGGCTCTCGTCGATGCGTTGATCGGGGCCCTGATCGGGGCCCTCGTTAATGCGTTGACACACGCCGGGCCCCTTCCTACGGTGTACAGCGGTCCTGTTGCCGTCGATTGGAGAAGGACGTTGCTCGTCTGAGGTCCTGAGACACCGCGTCACACCTGTCTGTGGTGTGCGCCGCGTGCGACCTCGGCATACGAGCCGTCCTCCGGAGCGGGATCTTCCCCCGGACCTCCAGGACTCCCGGCCTTACCTGTCGGCCGTCGTCGCCTCCCGGTGCTCTGCTGGTGCGTGCCGGTGTCTCGATACGCGTTGCCCTGACCGCATCAAGCAACCGCGAGGCCCCATGTCTACCTCCCCCACCGCCATCACCTGCACCTCCCTCCGCTTCGCCTGGCCGGACGGCAGCACCGTCTTCGACGAGCTCCAGGTGGCCTTCGGACCCGGCAGAACCGGGCTCGTCGGCGTCAACGGATCAGGAAAATCAACCCTGTTGAAGCTGATCGCCGGGCAGCTCACCCCGACCGACGGCACCGTCCGGGTCGCGGGCGAGGTCGGCTACCTGCCGCAGAACGTCACCCTCGACACCTCACTGCGCGTCGACGAGGCGCTCGACATCGCCGCCAAGCGCGCCGCGCTGCACGCCATCGAGGCGGGCGACGTCGCCGAGCACCGCTTCGACGTCGTCGGCGACGACTGGGACGTAGAGGAACGCGCCCTCGCGACGCTCGGCGAACTCGGCCTCGGCCACATCGAGTTGGACCGTACGATCGGCGAGGTGTCGGGCGGCGAGTCCGTCCTGCTCCGGCTGGCCGCGCTGCTGCTGCGCCGACCCGACGTACTCCTGCTGGACGAACCCACCAACAACCTTGACCTGTACGCCCGTCGGCGTCTGTATGCGGCGGTCGATGCCTGGTCGGGAGTGATGGTCGTGGTCAGCCACGACCGTGAACTCCTCGAACTGGTCGACCAGATCGCGGATCTGCACTCCGGTGAGGTCACGTGGTACGGCGGCAACTTCTCGGCGTACGAGGAGGCGCTCGCCACCGAGCAGGAGGCGGCCGAGCGTATGGTGCGCGTCGCCGAGGCCGACATGAAGAAGCAGAAGCGTGAACTGACCGAGGCCCAGGTCAAGTTGGCGCGTCGCAAACGGTACGGCCAGAAGATGTTCGAGCAGAAGCGCGAGCCGAAGATCGTCATGGGCGCCCGCAAACGCGCCGCTCAGGTGTCCGCAGGCAAGCACCGCATCATGCACGAGGACAAGCTCGCCGAGGCCAAGGAACGGCTCGACGAGGCGGTCGACGCCGTACGGGACGACGACGAGATCCGCGTGGAGCTGCCGTACACGGCGGTGCCGCCCGGCCGCACCGTACTCACGCTCCAAGACCTGGAGTTGAGGTACGGCGCCCACGTGGCCGGCGGCTTCGAGCTGCGCGGCCCCGAGCGGATCGCGCTGATCGGACGCAACGGCGCGGGCAAGACGACGCTGCTGCGGACGATCTCCGGGGAGCTGGAAGCGGTCTCCGGGGAGGCCCGGGCCCACGTACCCCTGCGCTTTCTGCCTCAGCGCCTCGACGTACTGGACGACGACCTGACCGTCGCCGAAAACGTGGCGCGCTTCGCGCCGACCGCCACGAACAACCGGATCCGGGCCCGCCTGGCCCGCTTCCTGTTCAAGGGAGCCCGCGCCGACCAGCGCGCCGCGACGCTGTCCGGCGGCGAACGTTTCCGGGCGACGCTGGCCGCTCTGATCCTGGCCGAGCCCGCGCCCCAGCTGCTGATGCTCGACGAGCCGACGAACAACCTCGACATGGCGAGCGTGCGGCAGCTGACCTCGGCCCTGGAGTCGTACGAGGGTGCGCTGATCGTGGCGAGCCACGATGTGCCGTTCCTGGAGTCGATCGGGATCACGCGCTGGCTACTGCTGGAAGGAGAACTCAAGGAAATCACGCCAGAAGCTGTCGGGTATCCCGGCTAGCTTCGCCGGCATGAGCCAACTGACCACCGGTACTCATCATCAGTTCATCCAGGTCAAAGGAGCACGGGAGAACAACCTCCGCGACGTCACCCTCCGTATCCCGAAAGGCCGGCTGACCGTCTTCACCGGCGTTTCGGGATCGGGGAAGTCGTCCGTCGTCTTCGACACGATCGCGGTCGAGTCGCAGCGCCAGCTGAACGAGACCTTCACCTGGTTCATCCGCAACCGGCTGCCGAAGTACGAGCGGCCGCACGCGGAGGCGATCGACGATCTCTCTCCGGCGATCGTCGTCGACCAGCGGCCGGTCGGCGGTCACTCCCGGTCCACCGTGGGCACGATGACGGACGTGTACTCGGTGATCCGGGTGCTGTTCTCGAGGTACGGCACGCCGAGCGCGGGTCCGGCGACCGCGTACTCGTTCAACGATCCGTCGGGCATGTGCCCCGAGTGCGACGGCCTCGGGCGCACAGTCCGGCCCGACTGGGACCGCATCCTGGACCCGGAGCGGTCGATCGCGGACGGAGCGATCCGCTTCCCGCCGTTCGCCGTGGCGACCTGGCAGGGGCAGGCGTACCTGAACACCACCGAACTGGACCAGCAGAAGCCGGTGGGCCGATTCACCGCCACCGAGCGGGAGTTCCTGCTGCGTGGGCGTCCCGGCAGCAAAGTCGCCATCAGCGGTTCCGGCGGCACCTGGAACACCGACTACGAAGGGCTCGCCGACCGTTTCGAGCGGCTGTACCTCAAGCGGGACCTGTCGGCGCTCAGCCAGAAGAGCCGCGACCTGGTGCAGGGTTTCCTGACGGAGGACACCTGCCCGGTGTGCCACGGGGCGCGGCTGAACGCGGCGGCGCTCGCCACCCGCATCGGCGGACTGTCCATCGCCGACTGCACCCGGATGCAGGTCAGCGACCTGATCACCGTACTGAGGGACATCGACGATCCCGTCGCCGGTCCGATCGCGGGCGCGGCCGTGGCCTCGCTCGAGCGGATCGAGGCGATCGGGCTCGGCTACCTCAGCCTCGACCGGGAGACCGTCACGCTCTCCGGCGGCGAGGGCCAGCGCCTGACGACGGTGCGGCATCTCGGCTCGAGCCTGACCGGGATGACGTACATCTTCGACGAACCGAGCGTCGGGCTGCACCCGCGCGATGTGGGCCGCCTCGGCGATCTGCTGCTGCGGCTGCGCGACAAGGGGAACACCGTACTGGTCGTCGAGCACGACCCGGACGTCATCGCCCTCGCCGACCATGTCGTGGACCTGGGGCCCGGGGCGGGGGCGGCCGGCGGGCAGGTGGTGTTCGAGGGAACACCGGGCGAGCTGGCGGCGGCCGACACCCTCACGGGCCGTTGCCTGCGCCGCCGCACCGAGCTGAAGGAGCGCCCGCGGCAGGCCACCGGCGGGCTGTGGGTGAAGGGCGCGGACCTGCACAATCTGCGGGACGTCACGGTGGAGTTCCCCACCGGTGTACTGACCGTGGTGACCGGTGTCGCGGGCTCCGGAAAGAGCACGCTCGTCTCTCAGGCGTTCACGGCCGCCCACCCGGACACGGTCGTCGTCGACCAGTCCTCCATCGGCATCTCGGCACGGTCCACCCCGGCGACGTACCTCGGCGTCATGGACACCGTACGAAGGCTCTTCGCGCGCGAGACAGGCACCGAGCCGGGGCTGTTCAGCTTCAACTCCGAAGGCGCCTGCGGGACTTGTCAGGGGCGCGGGGTCAGCTACACGGATCTCGCGTTCATGGATCCGGTGACCACGACCTGCCCCGACTGCGAGGGACGGCGCTTCAAGGACGAGGTACTGCGGCTGACTGTGGGCGGCAACTCCATCGTCGACATACTGGAGATGACGGCCGATCAGGCGCTGGAGTTCTTCGCGGACACGGGTGTACGCCGCCGTCTGCGCGCCCTGCGGGACGTGGGGCTCACGTACTTGACGCTGGGTCAGCCCCTGTCCACGCTCTCCGGAGGGGAGCGGCAGCGGATCAAACTGGCGACCAGGTTGCATCGGACGGGCGCGGTGTACGTCCTCGACGAGCCGACGACCGGGCTGCACATGTCGGACGTCGACGGGCTGCTCGCCCTCCTCGACCGGCTGGTCGACAGCGGCAACACCGTCCTGGTGGTCGAGCACAACCTGGACGTCGTGGCGCACGCCGACTGGGTCATCGACTTGGGGCCGGATGGCGGCAAGGACGGCGGACAGGTGATCTTCGAAGGGCCGCCGCGCCGGCTGCTCGACGCGGAGGAGTCGTTCACGGCCGAACACCTGCGGCGGGCGGTCGGCACGGGCTGAGCCGCAGGGGGACGCGGGTCCCGGGCGCCGGAGCGCTGACCAAGGGGGCTGTTGCCGGACGGGGCACGGGCTGCATGATGTGCGCAGACACCCCCTGCGAACCCTTCGATTCGGAGACCCGCGCGTGCCCAGCCAGAAGGCCCTCATCCGCCGACCCAGCCCCCGACTGGCCGAAGGACTGGTCACGTACATCGAGCGGGAACCGGTCGACGCCGAGCTCGCGATGCGGCAGTGGGAGGCGTACGTCGAGGCACTGGCCGCGCACGGCTGGGAGACCATCGAGGTGGATCCCGAGGACGACTGTCCCGACTCGGTGTTCGTGGAGGACACGGTGGTCGTCTTCCGTAACGTGGCGCTCATCGCGCGCCCGGGCGCCGAGTCGCGGCGCGAGGAGACCGCGGGGGTCGAGGAGGCCGTGGCCCGGCTCGGCTGCTCGGTGAACTGGGTGTGGGAGCCGGGCACCCTCGAGGGCGGCGACGTCCTGAAGATCGGCGACACCGTGTACGTGGGGCGCGGCGGGCGCACCAACGCGGCGGGCATCCAACAGCTGCGAGCCGCCTTCGAACCGCTCGGTGCCCGGGTCGTCGCCGTACCGGTGAGCAAGGTGCTGCATCTGAAGTCGGCGGTCACCGCGCTGCCCGACGGCACGGTCATCGGACACGAGCCGCTGGTGGACACCCCGTCCCTGTTCCCGCGCTTCCTGTCGGTGCCGGAGGAGTCCGGCGCGCATGTCGTCCAACTGGGTGGCGGAAAACTGCTGATGGCGGCGAGCGCGCCCAAGACCGCCGAGTTGTTCGCCGATCTCGGCCACGAGCCCGTTCTCGTGGACATCAGCGAGTTCGAGAAGCTCGAGGGCTGTGTGACATGCCTCTCGGTCCGGGTACGGGATCTCTATGCCTGACCGGCCGGGCCCGGGTGCCTGCGCCGCCGGGGACCTGCGGGTCCGTGTGAGGCAGGCTCGGTCTCATAGATCCCGCTGTTCAGGGGCCGTTCACCAATGTGGGGGCCCCCTATAGCGCCCTTAACCTACGGTGTCGTAACCTACGGTTTCGTAGCCTACGATGCCGTAGGTTCGCGCCCTCTGCTCGTACGTCCCCCTGGAGCACCCATGACGATCACTTCCCCTCACCTCGGCAGCCCGTCCTCCGCCTGGACCGACGCACGTCTGCTGTACGCGCTGGAGGAAGTTGTCGAGACGGAGCTCAACCGGCACCTCAAGGTCGCCAAGGACTGGATGCCGCACGAGTACGTGCCGTTCAGCGACGGCCGGAACTTCCCGGGCATCTTCGAGGACGGCGAGGCCTGGGAGAAGGAGCAGTCCAAGGTCACCGAGATCGGCCGGATCGCGCTGGTGGTGAACCTGCTCACCGAGGACAACCTCCCCAGCTACCACCACGAGATCGCCAGCCTCTTCGGCCGTGACGGCGCCTGGGGCACCTGGGTGCACCGCTGGACGGCCGAGGAGGGCCGGCACGGCATCGTGATGCGGGACTACCTGCTCACCTCGCGCGCGGTGGACCCGGACAAGCTGGAGCAGTTCCGCATGGCCCACATGGCGGAGGGCTTCGAGTCGGACAACCGGCACTCGATGCTGCACTCGGTGGCCTACGTCGCCTTCCAGGAGCTGGCGACCCGCGTCTCGCACCGCAACACCGGCCACCAGTCGGGTGACCCGGTCTGCGACCGCATGCTGGCGCGCATCGCGACCGACGAGAACCTCCACATGGTCTTCTACCGCAACCTGCTGAAGGCGGCCTTCGACCTCGCGCCCGACCTGACGATGCAGGCGGTGCGCGACGTGATCGTGAACTTCCGCATGCCCGGTCACGGGATGCCCGGCTTCGAGCGGGCCGCCGCGCAGATGGCGATCGGCGAGGTCTACAACATGCGCATCCACCACGACGACGTCATCCAGCCCGTGCTGCGCTTCCTGAAGGTCCTGGAGATCGACGGTCTCGGCCCGGAGGGCCTCAAGGCGCAGGAGGAAATCGGCCTGTACATGGGCGGCCTGGACGCGGAGGCGTCCAAGTTCGACGAGAAGCTGGCGGCGCGTAAGGCCCGGATGGCGGCGCGCGCCAAGGCGTAACACCACCCCGTACGAGCCCCGCAGGCGCCCGGCCCATCCGCTGGGCGCCTATTCGTGTGCCGTGACCACCCGCCAGTGCCGCGTGCTGACGTCGGGCGCGCGCCAATTTCGTACGCCGTCACCACCGTCAGTGCCGCGTGCGGGAGCCAGGCGCCTATTCGTGCGCCGTCACCACGGCCAGTGCCGCGTCGCGGACGTCGGGCAGTGCGTGGCGGCGTAGGTGTCTGAGGTGTTCGCGCCAGGGGGCCGGCCAGCCGGTGCGGCTGCCGAGGGCGCTCGTGAGGGCTACGGCGAGCAGGCCCTGGGCGTGGCCGCCGTGGGCGGTCAGGCGGCGGGCGACGTGCAGCAGGGCCTCGGGGTCGCCCTCGTGCACCTGGCGGCGCAGGCGATCGCCGATTTCCTGTGCCATGCGGGCCGCGAGCGCGGGGCGGCTCTCGGTGAGGGCGGCGAGGTCCTCGAGTCGCGTCGGTTCCGTGTCCAGGTCCAGGTGGAACGCGACGATCTCGGCGGCCTGCGGAACGAAGTCGTCGTATTCCGCAAGGAGTTCGCTCGCGGCGAGCGCGGCCGGGCGGATGGGCCGCGGGGCGGTTCTGCCGTGCAGACTGAGGCGGAGGACGAGGTTCTCGATACGGCGGCGGGCGGGGCGGTCGCGTTGTTCCTCGGCGTCGTGCAGGGGTTCTACGGGCGGGAGCCCACCCTCGGCGCCGTGCAGGGACACCACGGCCCGGGCCAAACCCTCAGCGCCGTGCGGGACCTCCACAGCGGAGGGCGCTCCCTCGGCGTCGTGCAGTGCCGCCCCGGTCGGGGCCGCATCCTCGGCGTCGTGCGGGGCCTCCACAGAGGAGGGCGCACCCTCGACGTCATGCACGGGCCTCACGGCCGCACCCTCGACGTCCTGCAAGGCGTCCGCGGTCGGGAGCGCGCCCTCGACGTCATGCAGGACCTCCGCGACCGGCGGCGCGCCCCCGGTGCCGCGCAGCGCCTCCCCGGTCGGGGCCGCACCCCCGACGCCGGGCAATGCCGCCCCGGTCGGGGCCGCTCCCTCCGCCTCCGCCAGCGCCCGCAGCGCTCGCAGTAGGCCTTCGCCGCCCCGCTCCGATCCCGCCGCGGCCGTCACGAGGCCGTTCGCGGCGGCGTGCCAGGAGACGCGCTCTGCCAAGTTCGCGGCGGCGTCGGCCAGCACCGTCGGCGCGTCCGGCGACCACGGCGCCCAGCGGGCCAGCGCGTCGAAGGCCAGGGTCGCCGTCTCCGGGTCGCCGGTGTCGCAGACGTCGCGCACCAGGCGGGCGTACCGCTCGCGGTGGGGCTCGGAGAGGTCCAGCGGCGAGACCCGGAGAACAGCCGTGCGCAGGACGGGTTCCGCTCCCGCGGCATCGCCCAGCAGCCCCCACACCGCCTCCTCCGCGAGCAGCGGGCCCGCGAAGGCGACGCAGGCGGCGCGTACGTCGCGATGGGTGCCCTCGCGGGCGTACGCCTCTGTCAGCAGCTCGGCAGCCCGCGGCACCGGAAGGCGTACGGCGGCCAGGCGGGCGGCCTCCTTGCGGCTGGTCACCTTGACGTCCGGTCCGAGCAGCATGGCGCGGAGTGGCTCGGCGAGGACGGAGGGGGCCGCGTGCCGGGACGCCTGCGTGGCCGCGTACACCGCCACGCGCGCGTGCTCGCCGCCCGCGTGGGCGAGCAGTTCGGGCAGAGCGTCGGCGGGCCGGTCGGTGCGGGCGAGGGCGGCCAGGGCCGCTTCGGCGAGGACGGCATCCTCGGAGACGGTCCAGCGGCGTACGAGATCGGCGCCGATGCCCGGCACGAGCGCACTCTGCTCGATCGCTGTAGCCCGCTCCCACAGCGGGAGCCCGTCGTCCTCGGCGAGGGCCGCCAACTGCCGTGCCACCGCCTGCTGTTGGCGTGGCACCCAGCGCCGGATATCGCGGTCCACCCTCCCCCGGACTCCGTCCGGGGGAACCCCCATGACCCAAGGGCTGCCCTTGGTCAGGAAGCGGCCGTACGGCGGGGTGTCGGCCAGCAGCAGGTCGAGCAGGTCGGTACGGCACCGGGTGACGATCGCCTGGACCGGCGGCAGCGCACCGGCGGACGGCTCAACGGCGAGGATCCGGGCCGCGCGCTCGCTCCGGGTCGCGGGCGGCTCCAGCCACAGGTCGACCGCCTCGCGTGCGGTCGTCTCGCGGCCGTAACGGATCGCCTGCCACAGGAGTTCCTGCAGCTCAGGCATGCCGGCTGCGCGGCGGCCCACAGCCCGGGCGAGTGCGAAGGCGAGACTGTAGTCGGACTTCTCGGCACCCGCCTCGATCCAGGGGCGCAGCGCTTCGTACACCTGGTGTTCCTGGCCGCGCCGCAGCGTGTGGTCGAGGCGGCCGAGATCGGCGGCGCCGGTGTTGCCGGAGATCCGCACCAGGGTGCGCAGCGCCCAGTTCACCAACTCCCGCCGCCCGCTTGCCGCGTGCTCGCGCAGCACACCGACGGCGAGCCGGCTCAGGTGGTATCGGCTGTCGGACGAGGAGTCGGGCGCCTGGACGGCGTCGACGGCGATGCGGTCGAGGCGTGGTTCGGCGTCCTCGGTGAACAGCGCAGGCCGGACCCGGGCCAGCGCTCCGAGCGCCGCCTCGCGCACCGGGTCCTGCTCGTTGCGGAGCCGCCCCATCTCCTCCAGTACGGAGTTGACGGCCTCGGGGTCGCCGGAGCGGTCCGCGTTGAGGACCAGCAACGGCCAGGCCTCGGCGCGGTCATCGCCGGCCGGACGCCGGGTGGCCTCGACGAGCCGTTCGCGGACCTCGGCGACGGGCAGGAAGGACTCGTAGCGCAGAACCTGCATCTCCCGGCTGCCGCCTTCGCGCGCTGTCGCGGCCATCCGGCGGGCCTCGTCGGCGACATGGCTGCGGGGCAGCGCTTCGAGCAGGCTCTCGTCGAGGGGTCCGGCGCCCCGGCTCTCGTACACCTCGGTGTAGAAGGCGTGCCGCTGCGCGGGCGGCAGCGCTTTGAGGAGCGGGGGAAGGCGGCCGTACGGCACCAATGTCCTGCCGTACGCGATGAGTTCGGGCGCTCCGGAGCGAGCCAGGCGGCGTCGCACACTGGCGCTCATCGAGTAGACGCCGATGGCGCCGGACCAGGCGGGCGTGAGGATCAGCCGCACCATGCGTTGTGGGTCGGCGGTGGCGAACGCGGGTATGTGGGCGCGGAGTTGCTGCGGCAAGGTTGCCGGGCCGAGGCTTTCGAGGAGGTCGAGCACGCGGAGGGGCTCGGCGGGAGCCACGGCGGCCACGGCGTCCGCGTAACGGGTCCACCAGGTGCCGCGCATTGCCTCGGGCAGCCTGGTCAACTCCCGTTCCGTCGCGTCGAGTAGAGCGTGGGGGTGTCTTTTGGCGAGCTGCCGCCAGCCGGTGGCCGCGTGGAACAGTGCGGGCAGCAGGCGGGCGACCGTGTCCGCCGAACAGCCGGGCAGCAGCCGGGCCGCCTCCGCGTCGCCCCAGTCGCGTCGCAGACCGTCGATCAGCCGGTCGGCGAGCGCGGTGCGCCCCCGCCCGACCGCGATCGCGCGCAGCAGTCCGCGGCGGATGGCCTCGGGCGCGTCGGCGAGCGCCGACTCGTAGACGTTGTCGGGGACTTGAAGGCTGTCGGCGACGCGCAGGGCGTGGCCTCGGATGTACGGATCGGGGTCGGCGACGTGTGCCGCGATCCACTCGGCGTCACGGGCGATGGAGGCCGCGATGATGGCGACCCCGCGCTCGTAAGGACCGCGGGGTTCGAGGGCTTCCAGCACGGGCCGCAGCGGGTGGTGCAAGTCCCGTACGCGCGTGGCGAGTTCACGCATGCGCTGCGGATACGGAAGCGGGTCGAGGGCGTTCAGCAGGCTCTCGGCCTCGTCATAGGCCGCGCCATCGGACTCGTCGTCGGCCTCGTACTGCGGGGTGCTGGGCATGCGCTGGATTCTGCATGCCCATGGCCGCTACGTGGACAGAATTTCGGGAAACGGGGGTCCGCCTACTGCTGATGCTGGTGCGTCCGTCGGAGGCTGAGGCGTTCCTTCTCGGACAGGCCGCCCCAGACGCCGAACCGTTCGTCGTTGGCGAGCGCGTACTGGAGGCAGGCGGGCCGCATCTCGCACAGCCCGCAGATGCGCTTCGCCTCACGCACCGAACTGCCCGGCTCGGGAAAGAAGAAATCGGCCCCGGTCTGCGCGCACAACGCCTGCTCCTGCCAGGAGAGGTCGGGTGCGGCGATGCTTTCGAAGTGCATGGCTCAGAGGGTGCCGAGCGGCGAAAAACGTTCGCTCAACGTGAGATCAACGGGTGCGAGGAGTTGTTTACCTCTACAGAGCGTGACCGCTTGTGCGGTCAGTCCTGCGCTCGCGTCCAGGGGCGAGGCGAAACGGGGCGCAGTAGTCCTCTCGTCAAGTTCTCTCGTCAACTTCTGAACGCGCGAAGATTTTGGGAGCGCTCTCAGTCATAACCCTTGACGGCTCAACTCGCCCTGGGGACATTGGTGCAGACCGCAGGAGCCGGGCCGATCCCCCCATACATCGGCCCGCTCGGCAACCCCCCACACCGCAGGAGACCTTCCGTGATCTCACGCAGAACGTTCCTGACCGGAGCCGCCGCCCTAGGAACCGCCGCCACCTACCCCGCCTGGGGAAGCGCTCTCAGCCCTGCCGCCAAGGCCGCCCCCGCCACTTGTGAACTCGCCCTGCGGAACGCCTCGTTGCCGGGCACGGTCCGCGCGTACGTCACCGGGCACGAGCAGTCCACCGGCAACTGGGTGCTGCTGCGGGCCGACGGTGGCGTCTACCGGCCCGAGTCGCCCGCGGCGCCCCAGACCCCGCTGCCGGTCGACTGCGCCATCCCGCTCGGCTCCGCCGGTTCCGCACCGAAGGTGCTGACGCTGCCTCAGATGTATGGCGCGCGGGTCTACTTCGTACGCGACGACACGCTCGACTTCTTCCTCAACCCGGGCCCCGCACTGGTCGAGCCCGCCTTCGCCACGCCCACCGACGCGAACTACGGCAAGACGTGGTCGTTCTGCGAGTTCACGTTCAACCCTCAGCAGCTGTACGCGAACATCAGCTACGTCGACCTGGTGACCGCGCTGCCGATCGGTCTGACCCTGGAGGGCGACGCCACGCACACCGTCGCGCCGCTGCCCGACGGCGCCGTCGACAAGATCGCGTCGGATCTCGCGGCGCAGGCGGCGAAGGACGGTCAGCCCTGGGACAAGCTCGTCATCCGGGGCGACGGCGGTGACGTACTGCGGGTGATGTCCCCGCAGAACCTGATGGCGCCCTACTTCGACCGCCCCGCCGAAATGCCGTTCCGCGACGTCTGGAACAGCTACATCGACCAGGTCTGGGAGAAGTACCGCACGACCGACCTCAAGATCGATCTACAGGGCGGCCGGGGCGTGCTGACCGGCCGGGTCAGCGGCGACACCCTCACCTTCGACGGCGGCCACACCTTCGCCAAGCCCACGTCGAAGGACATCTTCACCTGCAACCACGGCCCGTTCACCAACAACCCGAACGACCCGGACGAGAAGAAAGCCCTCCTCGCCCGCCTGGCCGCCGGCTTCAACCGCTCCATCATGCTCACCCACCCCACCCAGCCGAACGGCGCGACGGCGGCCGACTACTACAAGGGCGAGGTCACGAACCACTGGTCGCGTGTGGTGCACGCCAACTCCCCCATCGGCTACGCCTTCCCGTACGACGACGTCCGTCCGGACGGCGAGCCGGATGTGTCGGGGGCGGCGCATGACGGCAACCCGCGGAGGTTCACGGTGACGGTGGGGGCTTAGCCCTGGTAGGCAGCGGTCAAGGGTGCCCCTCCAGGAGCGCGGGGCTGTATCAAATTGTGGCTCCGCCGCGTGTGCGCGACCAGCGCGCCGTAGGGTCGCGGGGCTGTGACACTTACGGCTCGCGCAAACGCGCCCCGTCGGGGCCCTTGCCGCTTCCGGCGGCTGATCGTCAGCCGGGACGCTTGGCCATGACAACCAGACCCGGCCCGCTGTATTCCTCGGGAGGGAGCCGAAGTTCGGCGACCGGATGCAGGCCGGCCTGTTCAATCAGGTCCACGAGTTGTTCTGGCCGCCATTTGTGTGTCGTCCAACGCACGGGTACGCCCCCGTAGGCCTCGGTGCGCACTGCGTCTTCGGCCCCGACATGTGTGGCGGTGATGAAGTGTCCGCCTGGCTTCAACGCGCGTGCGAACAGGGCGAGAACCTGGGGAAGGACGTCACGAGGGAGGTGGAACAGTGACCACCATCCGAGCACGCCGCCGAGTGACGCCTCGTCAAGGTCGAGGTCGGTGGCCGAGTCGACACTGAAGCGGCATTGTGGATGAAGTCGACGCGCGTTTTCGATCATGCGAGGAGAGAGATCTACTCCGGACACGTCGAGTCCGCGTTCGGCGAGGTAGGCGGTCACCGTTCCGGGGCCGCAGCCGACGTCGAGGACGGGCCCAAGCCCGCTCACCGTGTCGGCGAAGGCGTCGATCGATGCCTTGAGCCATGGGTGGCGACGGATGTCGCCGACTCCCGTCGTCACCACCATGTGGGCGTAATTGTCGGCCACGCGGTCATAGGACTCACGTACCGCGTCGAGATCGGCCGGGCGGTGAATGGAGTGTGCGCGCATCAGCCAACGATAGGACTGGGCAACGGACTTGGGGTTGGAAAGCGGTCAACGCCAAGCCGTTGATCACGGCCCGGCTGTACTCGTGAGGGCGTTGACGCGATTCTCGTACTCGCGGCGGGCCTTCGGCCTCGGGGAACATCGGTACAGCGGTGATCGATGGCGGGTTCTGCCAGGCGCGGGCTAGCTTGTGGGGGAAGTTGCCACGCATGCGGCGAGGTCCTCACGTAGTCGGAGCTGCTGCTCCCGGGACAAGGGTGAGAACAGCTGCTTTTCGACGGCGCGGACGGCCACGCTGGCCGTGCGCAGCATCGTCCGGCCGTCCCGGGTGAGTTCGGTCGGCAGCGCTCGCCCATGGGGTGCCTGATCAGGCCGGGTGAGCAGGCCGCGCTCTTGTAGTCGCCGCAGGACGAGGTTCATCGACTGGCGGGTGACGAAGGCGCGGCGGGCGAGCTCCGCGTTGGACAACCCGGGCGTCTGGCCGAGCAGCTCGAGGCACGCGTACTGGGGAACGGTCAGGTCCAGTGGCCGCAGGGCTTCGTCCATCGCGGTGCGCATCGAAGCGTGCACCTGTTTGAGGACGTAACCCACAGATAGCTCTAGATCGCCGACCGTCTCTTGCTCCATGTCAGCATTCTGACATAGCGTGGATGTCAGCACACTGACATGAGGGGCAAGGTTATGAGCGGAAACGTCACGTACTTCGAGGTGCCGAGCAGCGACATCGCAGCGACCCAGCGGTTCTGGGGCTCGCTGTTCGGCTGGACGTTCCACGAGGGCAACTTCCCGGGCTACTCGATGATCCAGGGGCCCGAGCCGATGGGCGGCGCACCGCACGACGATTCGTCGCGACACCCACGGATCTTCTTCGCCGTCGATGACATCGAAGCTGCTGTCACTCGGGTGCGCGAACTTGGCGGTACGGCAGAGGATCCCGTGACGATCCCGTCCGGTGCGTACGCCCAGTGCACCGATGATCAGGGCGTGGAGTTCAGCCTGTCCCAAGAGGCAGGAGAGCACGCTTGAGTCGCGTCGATGCCGGCGAGCCGGGGCCACAGGGGTCCCGGCACCTCGTGAGGCCGCTGCTTCCGCTGGCGTTGGCCACCTTCGCGGTCGGTACCGACGCCTTCGTGATGGCCGGGCTCTTGCCGGCCATCGCCGCCGACCTTGACGTGAGCATCCCTGCGGCTGGGCAGTTGGTGACGGTGTTCGCGTTGACACTTGCTGTCGCGGCGCCGGTGTTGAGCTGGCTGCTGAGCCCGCTGGATCGCCGCAAGGCTCTGCATCTGGCGCTGATCGTGTTCGTCCTCGGCAACATCGCGACCGCGCTCAGCCCGAACTATCCGATGGCGCTGTCAGCTCGAATTCTCACCGCCCTTGGTGCCGCTACGATCACGGCCTCCGCCTCGAGCGCAGCTGTCGCGATCACGCCCGAAGAACGCCGGGGCCGTGCGATGGCGCTGGTCATCGGTGGATTGACCCTGTCCACCGCGCTGGGCATGCCACTGGGCAACTTGATCGGCAGTGTCGATTGGCGCCTCACACTGTGGGCCGTCGCCGCCCTGGGCGTCGTTGCTGCCATCGGTATCTCGGTGTCGTTGCCCAAGGTGGCGTTGCCGGCGACGAGCCTGACCGCACGTCTGGCTCCGTTGCGTCAGACCAAGGTGCTCACCATCTTGGTGGCAACGCTGCTGGTGATGGCCGGCCACTACGCCGTCTACACCTACATCGGCGCGATGACCGCCGAAGCCACGACAGCATCGTTCCCCCAGGCGCTCACCGTGATCCTTTTCGCCTGGGGCGTCGGCGTCCTGGCCGGCAACTTCCTCGCCGGCTCCCTGGTAGACAAGCTTTCAGCGTTCAGAGTCTCGCTCGCCGCACTCGTCGGCGGCACCGTGCTGCTCGCGATCAGCCCGCTCACGGTCAGCCACCTGATCATCGCCACCGTCTGGACCGCCATCTGGGGAGCCACCGACGGAATGGCCTCGGTGGTGCAGCAACACCGACTGGTGACGATCGCGCCCGCCTCAGCACCATTGCTCTTCGGCCTCAACTCCTCCGCGATCTACGTCGGCGTCGCGATAGGAGGCGTACTTGGCGGTCTGTCCCAGGACTGGCTCTCGATCACCCTGCTCGGCGTTCCCGCTGCCGTCCTGGCGCTGCTCGCCACCACGGTCACCTTCGCCGAGGGGCGAGCCAACAACCAGGCGAAAATCCCGGCCGTCGAACCCCAGTATTCCCAGTAGCACAAGGCCATGGGCTCGTGAGCGTGGCTGCCAGTCAACTCCACTGTGCGACATCCAGTGAGCTGCCATGGGCTCCGCTGCGCCCCTGAGCGCCTGGCCAGCGGGTTTTCCCTCGTAACCAGGCAAAGCGGGCACGTCACCGAACCGGAACCGAGATCATCCCGTTACCGCTGATTTCCGTTCGGTCCCCGAGGGCCGTCAGGGGCATCCGCGAACCCCTACGCGGACGCGCGCCGCACCAGCGTCGTCGGCAGGACAACGCTGGAGGGCGCCCCCACCAAGCCCTCCTGCGAGCCCGCGCCGGCGGACCCGACGGTAGCGGCCCCGGCGCTCAACCCTCGCAACAGCAGCCGAGCCATCAACCGACCCATCTCCTCGATGTCCTGACGGACCGTCGTAAGAGACGGGTCGGTCTGCTCCGCAACCGGCAACATGTCGTCGAACCCGATCAGCGCGACATCATCAGGCACCCGAAGCCCCCGCTCCCGCAGCACCCGCAGCGCACCCGAAGCCATCAAGTCGTTCGCGGCGAACACGCCGTCCAAGTCCGGGCAACCGTCAAGAAGTTGACGCATCGCACGCTCGCCGCCCGCCGGTGTGAAGTCGCCCTCCGCGATCAGACGAGGGTCGGCGTCCACCATGACGTCGCGGAAGCCGTCGAGCCGGTCGACCGCAGAGGTCTGGTCGAGGGCGCCGGTGATGTGGGCGATGCGCGTACGGCCGAGCGCGGCGAGATGGCGTACGGCCTCGCGGGCGCCACCGCGGTTGTCGCTGTCGACATACACCGGAGACGCGGCGCTGCGCGTCCCGTCGCCCCAGCCGGGCCGCCCGCCGAACACGGTCGGCACGCCGGCGCCGTGGATCAGTTCGGGCAGCGGGTCGTCGAGGTGCAGGGAGAAGACGAGCGCGCCGTCGACGTGGCCGCCGGCCAGATAGCGGCCCACCCGCGCATGGTCGTCGCGGCCCTCGGTGAGCAGCAGTACGAGCTGGGAGTCGTGCGCGGTCAACTCCTTGCTGATGCCCCGGAGTTGAAGCGCGAAGAAGGGGTCGGCGAACACCCTGGTCTCGGGTTCGGCGATCACCACGGCGACCGCGTCATGCCGCCGGGTGACGAGACTGCGCGCGGCCTGGTTCGGGACGTAACCAAGTTCTTCGACGGCACGCCTGACCCGCTCGACCAGGGGCTCACGCACCCCATCACCACCGTTGACAACCCGCGACGCGGTGGCCCGGGAAACCCCCGCCCGTGCCGCCACCGCCTCCAACGTGGGGCGCGACGCGGTCGACGACTCGGACACCTCGGAACTCCTCAGGGCAGCGGTTCGGGGCCAGGATAACTCCTGGTCGCCGTACTGCTGAGAGCGCTCCCTGATCCTGCCGGATCCACATCGAGTGGCCCCGTCGCGGGCAGGGACCGATCATGACGGATGACTGGCGGAACGACCGGATCGGCAGCGCGCTTCGGGGCGAGAATCCCACGGTGCTCCGGAGGCTGGCCGCCGGGTTCGCGGTGATCGGGGACGTCCAGTTCCTGCCGGGATACTCGGTGCTCCTAGTGGACGATCCTGCGGTGCAGCGGCTGTCGGAGCTTGCGCGGGGCAAGCGGCTGGCGTTCCTGTCCGACATGGAGAGGCTGGGCGAGGCTGTCGAACGCGCCTGCAAGCGGCTGGACCCGGCCTTTCGCCGCGTCAACCTGGAGATCCTCGGGAACGCCGACCCGTTCCTGCATGCGCACGTGTGGCCGCGGTTCGACTGGGAGCCGGCCGATCTCGTACGGAGGCCCGTGTGGCTGTATCCGAGAGAGCGGTGGAGCGACGAGCGGTATGCGCTTGGTCCGCAGCACGACGCCCTGCGCGAGGTGATCGGCGAGGAACTGGACGGACTGGCGTCCTGACGCGTCCGGAACGCCGACGCTCAATCCTCTACGGCCAGCCGTTCCACAAGAAGCATCGCCGCATCGTCCGTCAGGTGACCGCCGGTGTGGCGGATCAAGCCCTGGTGCAGTTGGTGCAGGAACTCCGGCGTGCTGCACGTATGCGCCGCTTCCATGGCCTCGGGGAGGGCGAAGAAGCCGTCGTCGGGGCTGCGCGCTTCGATCACGCCGTCGGTGTGCAGGAGGAGACGGTCGCCGGGTGTGAACGGATAGCTGTCAGCCTTGGCGGGAGGGATGGTGATGAGTTCTTCCAGGCCCAGGGGCGGCAGTGGTGAGGCGGGCATCAGGGCCTCGACCTTGCCTCGGCGCAGCAGCAGCGGCGGTGGGTGGCCGCGGTTGATCACCTGGACCGCGAAGCTGTCGGTCACCTCGACCACGAGCGCGGTGACGAAATCCTCGGCCTCGTGTTCCGCGGCGGTCGGATCGATCGCATCCGGCACGGCGCACTCCCGTTCCAGCGCGGCCGCGCAGTGGTTCACCACCTCCGTCAGTTCGTCCTCGTAGTGCACGGACTCGCGGAACGCCCCCAGGACGACCGCTGCCAGGCGCACGGCCGGCAGCCCCTTGCCGCGGACGTCGCCCACGATCATCCGGACCCCGTACCGGGTCTGCGACACCGCGTAGAGATCGCCGCCGATCTGCGCCCCCGCCTCTGCCGCGAGGTACAGGCTGGCCATCCGCACCGGCCCCAGCCTGGCCGGCACCCGTCTCAGCAGGACTCGTTGTGCCGCTTCGGCGATCCGGCGGACCTGGTCCAGCTCACTCTGCCTGCGCGCACGTACGGCACTGCTCATCATGACGCTGGCCACCGACACCACGAGGAGGGACATGAGGTTGCTGTAGACCTGGCCACCCCAGCTCTGGTGGAGGGTGGCCGTGATCACGGTGACGGCGAAGGCTCCCGTCGCTGCCGAGAGGGTGCCTTTCGGGCCCAACGTCAGCGCCGCCAGTGCCGGGATCGCGGCGAGTATGGGGCCGGTGATCACATCGTGTGCGGGCGAGAGTTCGATGCCCAGCGCGAACAGAACGATCACGAACGGCAGACACTGCCCGAGTCTGAAGAGGACCCGGCTGTGACCGCCCGCTCCCGAGGGGCCGGATGAGCGGAAGAGTGACCGCATGGCAACCAGCCTGACGCACCGGAGTCGACTGTTCCACTCAACGCCGCCGCTTCCGCGATGGTCCTACGGCTCCCCGTGGGGCGACGTCGGCGCCGGCGGCTCAAGCCGCCGCGCATGCCCGCCGCCGCGGCGGGTACGTCCCCTCCGGTACGGGGGCGTCGCGGAAGCGGCTGAAGAGCGAAGGGTGTCGCAAGTGATTCGAAAGCTGCAGATGGTCGCGTTGGACTGTGCCGATCCGGTACGGCTCGCGGAGTTCTACGCGGAGCTGCTCGGCGGGCGGGTGGTCGCGGATCCGGAGGATTCCGACTGGGTCGAGGTACACGGGTTCGAGGGGACGCCGCTGGCCTGCCAGCGGGTGGACGGCTACCGAGCGCCCGAATGGCCCGGCCAGGAGCGTCCGCAGCAGCTCCATCTGGACTTCGACGTGGACGACCTCGATGGCGAGGAGAAGCGGGCGCTCGCCCTCGGCGCGACCGTGCTGGAGCGGACGGACCAGCTCCGCCCGGAGGCCAACTGGCGAATCTACGCAGACCCGGCCGGCCATCCCTTCTGCCTCTGCCTCCACTGAGTCCATCGGGCAATCGGGCCATCGGCCCATCGCAGTCGCTGGGGCGCGCGGCGATCAGGATCGGCCGTCGCGCGGGGACTTCGGCAGTCGGGGGCCCGCGCGGCCTCACATCCGGGATCTCAGCACGTCGACCTCACAGCCCGGCGCGAAGGGGTCGAAGCCGTGCTCGCTCAGCCAGCGAACTGCCAGCAGGCTGCGCAACGACCACCACGCGTGGATCACGTCGAGGTCGATGTCGGTGCCATAGCCGGCGATGACGTCGTCGAGGTGCTCCTCGTGTCCGAGCGTGAAGGTGGCGAGGTCGTACAGGGCATCACCCTGGCCCGCCTCGGACCAGTCGATGATGCCGGTGACCTCGTCGCCGTCGACGAAGACGTGCGCGATCTGCAGGTCGCCGTGTGTGAACGCCGGAGTCCACGGGCGGAGCGCGGCCTCGGCGACCTGGCGGTTGCGGGTGACCAGGTCGGCGGGCAGGACGCCGTTCGTCATGAGCAACTTGCACTCGTCGTCGAGTTCCGCCGCCAGCGCGACGATGCTCCGGCCGGCTCGGCCCGGCCGGGGCGGCAGGGGCGCGTCGTGCAGCTTCCGGATGGCGGCACCCGCCGCGGCCCACGCCGTCGGCGACCCGGTCGACGGCCCGCCGAGGCGCCCAAGCGTCGCCCCCGGGAGTGCGGCGATCGCGAGCGCGGGCGGCTTGCGCCACAGGACCTTCGGGGTCGGGACCGGCGCGAGGGCCATCGCCTCGACCTCGACGTCGAGGCGCGCCTGATCGGCGTCCACCTTCAAGAACACGTCACCGACGCGCAGGGTCGCGCGCTCGGAATGGGCGACGACGACGCTGACCTCATCCATGGGCGACCAGCCTCCCCGGGGGTGATCGTCGTTTCACCATCGAGGTCCTGGTCACCAGCCGATCTGCGATCTCCATCAAGCGATGCACGAGCGACAGTCTGCAGAGGCAGATCATCGGCCGCGACCGATTTTCCCGGCACCCACACCGAGTGTGTTCCCTTGCTGGTGAAGTGCAGAGAAGCACCGGCGACGACAAAGGCCTGTGTGAGCTGGGCAGTCACTCGCGCGGCATGGCTCGCTCGGGGAGCGCGTACTCCGCCCAGACCGTCTTGCCCGGCCCCTCGGGGCGCGGGTGCCAGTGCCAGCGGGCGGCCAGGTGCGAGGATCATCCGCTCACAGGCTCTCAGTCCGCGAGAGTCGCTGGATTTCGTCGAAGGGTTGCTGGGTCGCCATGAACAACGCTGAGTCCTCGACCGTTGCATCCGGCCGCGTCTGGTTCAAGAGCAGCTACAGCGGAACCGAGGGCGGCGATTGCGTAGAGGTCGCGGCCGGTACGGCAGTTGTGCACGTTCGGGACTCCAAGGCCGTCGCCGGACCCGTCGTCACGGTGTCGCGCGAGGCCTGGGCGGGATGCGTCGGGTTGGCCTCGTCAGGGCGGCAGGAGGCCTGACGCTCGTACGACCGCTAGGGCCCTGCCGCTTCCTCTCGGAGGAACCGGCAGGGCTCAGTGCTCATGCGGCTCATGCGGCTCGTACCCCGGAATCGTCCCGTCCGCCTTCTTCACCAGGAACAACCCCACCATCCCCATGTCCGAGTGGCTCTGGACATGGCAGTGGTACATCCACGCGCCCGCCCCGACCCCCTCCCCCGCGATCACCTGGAACCCGAACGAGTCGGCAGGCCCGGTGATCTTGTTGTCCAGGACCTGGCTCGGGTCGTCGGGGCCGGTCAGCATCCCGGTGCGGTTATCGGCCCAGCGGTGACCGTGCATGTGGAAGGTGTGGTAGTACTCGCCGTGCGTGATCACCACGAACTCGACGCGATCGCCCACCGTCGCCTCGAAGTTGGGGCCGCTGTGCGCGGGCTTGTTGTTGATCAGCATGTCGTTGAAGACGATCGTGTGGGTCGCGTCCGGGAGGATGTCGCCCTTGCGGCGGACGATCACCGGACCGTACAGCCCTTTGCGGAGGCCGCCCGTGCCGTGTTCCGTGCCGACGACGTGGTCGTGGTAGTGCCAGTAGCCGGCGCTGCCCGCGCGCCAGGTGCCGTCCTTGCGGCGGCCGGGTGCGTGCGTGCGCCAGGTGTACGTACGGGTCCCGCCCGGCTCTACGTCGCTCTTGTTCTGCTTGGTGCCGTCGCTGGTGATCTCGTAGTCGAGGCCGTGGACGTGCAGGCTGACCGCCACGTCCATGGTGTTCTCGAACTCGATATGGATGGTGTCGCCCTCGTTGAGTTCGATGAGCGGGCCGGGGATCGACGCCTTGCCCTTCTCGTAGCCGTAGCCCATCTGGCCGTCGGCGAGCTTCTCGGCGAACAGCTTGATGCGCTTGACCTCGCCGCCGGCCGGAGCGGTCTTCACCGGCTCCGCGGCTGCCTCTGCGGTGCCTACGGACTCGGGAGCCAGAGACAACGATGTCGCGACGGCCGCACCGCCCAGCAGTACGCGCCTGTTGAAGCCGCGTCTGTCCATGCCGAACTCCCCATCCTGGTACGGAATTTACGGAGATGAACCGCTGAGACGGTAGCGGCCCCGCAGTCGTTTTTCCACACTCAGGACAAAGTTCGTGCCATTCCGGTCGTACCTATTGGCGAGACGGGCAAAGAGGTCTAGCTTCCTTGGCGCCGTTGCTGTGACCGACGAGGAGTGGATGACCCCATGCGGTTCACATCGCATCAAAGATCCCTGAAATTAACAGAGTTGACCACAAACAGACGTCGGCGACGAGTGAAGAGACGGGCCTGGGCCGCCGTCCTGACCACCGGGTTCATCACCGCAGGGCTACTCTCGGGCGGTCCCGCGAGCGCGGTCCAAGCCCCCGAGCCGCCACTGACAACGATGTCGATCAAGTCACCGCCGGGGGGCGCCAACGTACGGGTCCTGCTCTTCCACGGTTCCGCGGCGGGCGGCGACGAGTCGCCCGTCGTCAACGCCGGGATCGAGGCGATCGAGGAGATCGGGCTGACCGGCCCGGCGAACCAGCGCTTCAAGGTGACGGCCACGCACGACGCCTCCGTGTTCACCAACGAGACGAAGCTCGGCCGCTTCAACGCGGTCGTCTTCCTGACCGGCGGCGGCGACGTCCTCGACGCCGAGCAGGAGGCCGGTCTGGAGGCGTACATGGAGGCGGGCGGCGGCTTCCTCGGCCTCCATGACGCGGCCCGCGCCGAACCGTACTCGGACTGGTTCACCGGGCTCGTCGGTGCCCGGCCTGCCGCGTCGAGCCCAACTGCCGTACAGCGGGCGACCGTTGAGGTCGGCGACCGGCAGCACCCGGCGACCAAGGATCTGCCGCTCCAGTGGAAGCGCCCCGACGCCTGGCTGAACTGGGTCAAGAACCCCTCCGGCGACGTGCACACCGTGGCGCGGGTGCGCGAGTCGACGTACCAGCCGGGCGACAGCAAGAACGGCGCCGACCACCCGGTGTCCTGGTGCCGCGACTACGACGGCGGACGTTCCTTCTACACGGGCATGGGCGGCACGGTCGACTCGTACGACGAAACGGACTTCCGTGCGCATCTGCGCGGGGCGCTGCTGTGGACGACACGGCTCGTGCGCGCCGACTGCAAGGCGGCGATCAACGCCAACTACAAGGCGGAGCGGCTGACCCAGCCCAACCAGCCGGGGCAGAACGACCAGATCGGCGAGCCGCACGGCCTGATCACCGCGCCCGACGGACGGGTGCTCTACATCGGCCGCGGCGGAGCCGACTCCTCACAGCCCGTCGTCACGGACTGGAACAACCCCGACATCGGCAAGGGCAAGGGCGAGATCCACGTCTACGACCCGAAGACCAAGAAGGTCACCCTGGCCGGCGCGCTCACGGTCTTCGGCAACAAGGGTGGCGGCGGTGAGCTGATCAAGGTCGAAGAGGGGCTGCTCGGCATCGAGTTGGACCCGGCGTTCCAGCAGAACGGCTGGGTGTATCTGCACTACACACCACACGCTCAGATCAACCGCGACACGCGGATGGCCGAGCGTCGCGTCTCCCGTTTCACGCTCGATCTCGCCACGAACAAGCTGGACTTGAGCAGTGAGAAGGTCCTGCTGAAGTGGCCGGTGCAGATCCACAGCTGCTGCCACGCGGGCGGCGGCATGGCGTGGGACTCCAAGGGCAACCTGTACATCGCCACGGGCGACAACAACTCCAGTGGCTTCACCGACGGTTACTCGGGCAACAACCCGCAGCCCAACTACAAGGGCGTGTCGTTCGCCGACGCGCGCCGCACCTCCGGCAACACCAACAACCTCAACGGCAAGATCCTGCGCATCCACCCGGAGCCCGACGGCACATACACCTTGCCCCAGGGGAACCTCTTCACCGGCAAGGAGACGGACGAGGGCGGCGGCAAGACGCGCGGCGAGATCTACGTGATGGGCGTCAGGAACCCCGCGCGCATCTCCGTCGACAAGAAGACGGACACGCTGTTCGCGGGCTGGGTCGGCCCGGACGCGTCCAACCCGTCCACGACCTGGGGCCCGGCGAAGTACGACACGTTCGCCGCGATCACCAAGCCGGGCAACCACGGCTGGCCGTACTGCATGGGCAACAAGCAGCCCTACCGCGACCGCAATCTGCCCGACCCGACGAAGCCGCTGGGCTGGTACGACTGCGACGCTCCGAAGAACGAGTCGCCGAACAACGACGGTCTCGTCAACCTGCCGCCGGTCACCGGAAACACCATCTGGTACTCGCCCCAGGGCGGCGGCCCCGACTTCCCGCGCGACGCGAACGGCATCCCGTCGTACAAGGCGGAGGAGCAGAAGTTCCTGCTGCCGTGGCTGAAGGGCGGCGGGCAGGCGGCAATGAACGGGCCCCTCTACCGCTATGACGCGGCGTCAGCGGGTGCGGGGGCGTGGCCGTCGTACTGGGACGGCAAGTGGTTCGTCGGCGACTTCTATGACGCCGACCAGCCACGGCACGCGGTCCTCCTCGACCCCAAGACGGCAGGTCAGGGCGGCATTCCGGTGCACGCCGAGTCTCTGAAGAAGATCATTCCCATCGGCAACGACGGCATCAAGAACCTCATGGACTGGAAGTTCGGCCCCGACGGCACGCTGTACGCCCTCGACTACGGCCGCGGCTTCTTCACCTCGGACGCCAAGTCGGCGCTGTGGCAGGTCACTTACCAGGGCGGCGCTCCGACGCCGGCCGCCGATCAACTGGCCAGGGAGGCACAGTGACGGCTCTACGCATACGGCGGCGAAGAAACGTACGCCTGTGGACGGCGCTTCTGGCGTCACTGCTGATGGTGCTCGGGCTGACGTCCACCTCGGCGTCCGGGCAGACCGACGAGGCCAACGCCCCATCGGCCGCCGCCGCGCAGACGCTGACGTGGACGGCCGGCAACGACATCGACAAGTACCTGTCGGCGCCCGCCTCCGCGGTCGCGGGCCCGACGACGATCGTCTTCGAGAACAGTGTGGCGACCGGCAACACCACAGGTATGCCGCACACGTTGACGTTCGACGTCTCCGACCCGGAGTACAACAACGACGTCCCGCTCAACATTCTGGCCAATCCGAACGACGACCAGGGCGGCAAGTACACGGCCGAGGTGACGCTGACGCCCGGCCGGTACCGCTACTACTGCACCATCCCGGGCCACGGTCAGATGCAGGGCATCCTCGTGGTCACCGAGGGCACCGGCGAGGACACGACCGCGCCCGAGACCTCGGCGGACGTGAGCGGTACGCAGAACGCGGACGGGGCGTACGTGGGTTCGGCGACCGTGACGCTGAGCGCGACGGACGACGGCTCGGGCGTGGACCGGATCGAGTACGCGATCGGTGACGCGGGCGCCTGGCAGCCGTACACCACGCCCCTGGTGATCGACCAGGTGGGCGACCACAAGGTCCGCTACCGAGCAGTCGACAAGACCGGGAACGTCGCCGCTGAGAAGGCGGAGGAGTTCACGGTGGCGTCGCCGTCGACGGACGACACGACGGCTCCGGAGACGTCGGCTTCGGTGACCGGTGAGCAGAACCCGGAGGGTGCGTACCTCTCCATGGCGACCGTCACCGTGACGGCCTCCGACACCGGTTCAGGCGTCAACACCATCGAGTACGCGCTCGGTGACTCCGGTGCCTGGCAGCCGTACACGGCTCCGGTGATGGTCCACGAGGTGGGCACGCACAAGGTGCGGTACCGGGCCACGGACAAGGCGGGCAACGCGGCCGCGGAGAAGTCCGTCTCGTTCACGGTGGTCACACCGCCCGCCGAGGACAAGACTCCTCCGGTGACCGGCGTGAGTGTCGAGGGCACGAAGAACTCCTCCGGGGCCTACATCAACAGCGCCAAGGTGACGGTGACGGCCACGGACGAGCACCACGGGTCCGGGGTGGCCACCATCGAGTACTCGCTGGACGGCGGACCGTATCTCGCGTACACCGCGCCCGTCGTGGTCGATCGCGCGGGCGCGCACAGGGTGGCGTACCGGGCGAGCGACAAGGCGGGCAACACCTCCGATGCCCGGACCGTGAGCTTCACGGTCGCCTCGGGCGGCGGGGTGCCGGCGCCGGCCTGCGCCGAGTACGACGAGAGGCTGACCGTCATCGTCGGCACGGTCGACACCGGTGTGCCGAACCGGGTCACCAACAGCCGGTGCCGCATCAACGAGTTGATCGAGGACGAGAAGGAGTGGACGTCCCACGCGCTGTTCCTGAAGCACGTGAAGACCGTCCTGGACGGGCTCCTCAAGGAAGGCGTCATCGTCCAGCGCGAGTACAACCTGATCAACAAGGCCGCCAAGCAGTCGGGCATCGGCAAGCCGGGCCAGACCGAGGGCTACCGCACGCTCTTCGACGGCTCCGAGGAGTCGTTCGCGAAGTGGCAGCAGGTCGGCGGCGGCAGCTTCGCGGTGAACCCGGACGGCTCGATGACCAGCAGCTCCACGGTGGCGGGCTTGGGCATGTTGTGGTTCCCGGAGCGCAAGTACGGCGACTTCTCGCTGAAGCTGCAGTGGCGTGACGACGCGCCGGGCACCGGAAACGCCAACGCGGGTGTGTTCGCCCGCTTCCCGTGGGTCCATGACCACCCGGAGGAGTCGCGTCCGGAGTGGGTCGCCATCAAGTACGGGCACGAGCTGCAGATCAACGACCGCCCGGACGGCGACATGTACAAGTCCGGCTCGGTCTACGGCTTCGACCGCGTGGGCCTGGCCGGAGCGGGCGTCACCCAGAAGGGCACCTGGAACGACTACGAGATCCGCGTGGTCGACCAGCACTACTCGGTGTACCGCAACGGCGTGCTGATCAACGAGTTCGACAACATCGGCGGCCAGGACTTCACCCCGCCCCGCTCGGACGACCCGGGCACGGACGGGCGACGGTTCGCCTCCGGCTACATCGGGCTCCAGGTGCACGGTACGACGGATGTGATCTCGTACCGCGATATCCGGATCAAGGAGTTGTAGGCCTCAAGTAGCCGGGGGCTGTTCCTTCTTCGCCCGGCTCGGCTGTACCCGCTTGGGTTCCCCCGGCATCTTCGGATACTCGGGCGGGTACGGCAGGTCCGCGAGGCCGTGGTCGTGTTCGTCGCGGCGGGCCAGCTCCAGCAGGGCCTCGAGGGAGAAGGCGTGATCGTCCATGTCCGCGTGCACGTCGCCGAGTTCGGCGAAGCGCGCGGGCATGGTCGTGATGTCGAAGTCCTTGGGCACGGCTTCGCCGACCTCTTCCCAGCGCAGGGGTGCGGACACCGGGGCCTGCGGACGAGGACGTACGGAGTAGGCGGAGGCGATGGTCCGGTCGCGAGCCGTCTGGTTGTAGTCGACGAAGATCTTCGCGCCTCGCTCCTCCTTCCACCAGGCGATAGTCACGTGCTCGGGCATCCGGCGCTCCAGTTCGCGCCCGGCGGCGATCGCGGCACGGCGTACCTGCGTGAAGGTCCAGCGCGGCTCGATGGGCACGAAGACGTGCAGACCCCGGCCGCCGGAGGTCTTGGGCCAGCCGCGCAGTCCGCCGAACTCGTGGAGTACGGCGCGGAGTTCGTGGGCGGCGCGGACGGCGTCTGCGTAGTCCGTGCCGGGCTGCGGGTCGAGGTCGAGCCGGAGTTCGTCGGGGTGGTCGACGTCGTCGCGGCGTACCGGCCACGGGTGAAAGGTGAGCGTGCCGAACTGCGCGGCCCACACCACGGCACCGACCTCCGTGGGGCACATCTCGTCGGCGCTGCGCCCGCTGGGAAAGGTGATGTGGGCGGTCGGGATCCAGTCGGGCATGTTCTTGGGGGCCCGCTTCTGGAAGAAGGACTCGCCGGTCACGCCCTCCGGGTAGCGCTCGAGGGTGGTGGGCCGGTCGCGCAGGGCGCGCAGGATGCCAGGGCCGACGGCCAGGTAGTACTGGGCGACATCGAGCTTCGTCAGGCCGCGCTCCGGGAAGAAGACCTTCCCCGGGCTGGACAGGCGCACGGTCCGCCCGCCCGCCTCCAGTTCCACCGCTTCACCCATGCGAGCCACGGTATGCGTACCGCACACCCCTCGCACACCGAGCGTTTCGCATCACCGTTTCGGGCCCGGGCCGGTCAATTGAAGTACGACTCAGAGGTAGGACTCAGAAGTACGAATCAAACGTGCCGCGACGCCGGATGTCGAGTGTCGCGCAGTGGAACGAGCCGCCGAACGGCGCGTAGTGCAGCAGGTCGCACGGGATCGGCTCGAACCCCCATTTTTCGAGCGCCCGCAGCATGCCGGTGTGGTGTCGCTCCGCGATCACCCGCTTCTCGTCGGCCATGAGCACGTTCATGCTGAGCCATTTGCCGCACATCGAGGTGATCCTCAGCAGGTGCTCGTCGATCCGGTCGGGCTCGGGGGCGGTCAGGACGTCCCACGCGTCCAGGACGTCGGGCAGGCGGTCGACGTCGACGTACTCGGGATTGACCAGGACCTTGCCGGGCGCGAGCGGCACGAACGTGGTGTCGATGTGCATGGGGGTGGGGCAACTGCTCTCGATCTCGTGGATGCGATAGGCGGGAGCGAGGTGGCGGCGCAGCCAGTCGATGCCCATGCGGTTGGTGACGTTGCTCCTCGTCACGAACAGGTCGCGTCCCGCGCGTACGAAGTCCGCCGCGTCGAAAACCGGCTCGAACTCGGTGAGGATGCGGCGCACGGGCTCGCCGGCCGCGGGCTCACCGGCCGCGGGCGGACGGAGGTCGCCCGGTGGTAGCGCTTCGAGCCGGGCCGTCCCAGGTTCCCGGCCTTCAGGTTCGCTCTCAGCGTGGTGTACGCGTCGCAGGTCTTCTTGATCACATGCTGGGCGGCCTGCGCGCCCAGCTGCCACCGGGTCTTCACCTCGCCGTAGGCGAGCTTGCGCAGCGCGAAGTTGTTCTTCACATCCTTTTCGAAGGCGAGGCGGCTGGCCCAGGTGGCCGCCTCGTTGCAGGCGCGTAGGGTCGCCTCAAGTGCCGCCGCCTGCACGGGCGTCGGCAGCAGCTTCACCTGCACCACCAGCTTCACAACCGGGACGCTACCCGGCCAACTCCGGGCCTCGCATTCGAGCACAGGAAACTCTCGCCTGCCCACCTGTCCGGTCTCTCCCGCCGCTCCGCACCGGACGCCGCCGCGGTGCTCCGCACCGCTCGCGCGGGGATGCGATTACTCCCGGGCCTGAACGCCCGGGGTTCCTCGCAAGAATCCGCTGAAACAGCCGCCCCGGCGCCCACCCACCGCACTGGTAGTGCCGCCGATACTGTTCCGGCGCCCTCCGACCACCAGCCGTCCACCCAGCACCGCCACCACCCGTCTCGAGCCGCCTCTCAGCTCAGCTCGAGCCGCCTCTCAGCTCAGAAGGCGTCAGGGAACACGGCGGCGCAGAATCGAAGACATGGACCTGCCGGTGATGCCGCCCGTGAAACCCATGCTCGCCAAGCCCGTGGCGAAGATCCCGCCGGACATGCACTACGAGGCGAAGTGGGACGGGTTCCGGGCGATCGTGTTCCGCGACGGGGCTGAGGTGGAGTTCGGCAGCCGTACCGGAAAGCCGCTGACCAGGTATTTCCCCGAGCTGGTGGAGGCGGTGCGGGAGCGCGTGCCCGAGCGGTGTGTGCTGGACGGGGAGATCGTGATCGCGCGGGAGGGGCACCTGGACTTCGACGCGCTCACGGAGCGGATCCATCCGGCCGAGTCACGGGTGAGGCTGCTCGCCGAGCGGACCCCGGCCTCGTTCGTGGCCTTCGATCTGCTCGCGCTCGCCGACGAGTCACTGGTGGACGTGGAGCTGGGCGACCGACGGGCGCTGCTGGAACGGGAGTTGGCCGAAGTGACGCCTCCCGTTCATGTGGCGCCGGCGACCACCGACATCGAGGTGGCGCAGCGGTGGTTCGAGCAGTACGAGGGCGCGGGACTCGACGGGGTGATCGCCAAGCCGCTCACGCTGCGCTACCGGCAGGACGAGCGCCTGATGTTCAAGGTCAAGCACGAGCGGACGGCGGACGTGGTCGTCGCGGGCTACCGCCTCCACAAGAGCGGGCCCGTCGTGGGTTCACTGCTGCTCGGTCTGTACGACACCCAGGGCGCCCTGCAGCACGTCGGGGTGAGCGCGGCGTTCTCGATGAAGCGGCGCGAGGAGCTGGTCGGGGAGCTGGAGCCGCTGCGTATGGAGTCGGCCGAAGGGCATCCGTGGGCCGCCTGGGCGGAGGAGGCGGCGCACGAGACGGCACGGCTGCCGGGTGCGCCCAGCCGTTGGTCGGGCAAGAAGGACCTGTCGTGGGTGCCGCTCAGGCCGGAGCGGGTGTGCGAGGTGGCGTACGACCACATGGAGAACGGTCAGCGCTTCCGGCACACGGCCCGCTTCCGCCGCTGGCGGCCCGACCGGACGCCGGAGAGTTGCACGTATGCGCAGTTGGAGGAGCCGGTGCGCTACGACCTGACGGAGATCCTGGGGTCGTAGAGCTGAGCCGCGCCCCTGACATGACCGCCCGTCCTCGCCTGTCCTGTCCCCGTTTTCCGCACGGCCGGGTGAGTCGCCTTCGACCTTGGCCGATTGGGTAGGACACTGATTGAATCCCGAATGAGAAAAGCGGCGAAACGGGGCACAGTGGACAGCGAAGGCATGAGGCGGGCGGGGCTGCGGGGGCGCACGAGGCGCACCACGGTGGTGACGGCGGTACTGGCCGCCTTGCTGGCGGGCTCCGCGATGGCGGGTTGTACGCCGAAGGAGACCGACGACGGTCGCGGGCCGGGCGACGGCAGTCCGGGCGCCGGTTCCGTACTCGCCGTGAAGATCGACAACGCGAGTCGGGCTCGGCCGCACACGGGCATCGACGCGGCGGACATCGTGTATGCCGAGCAGGTGGAGGGTGGGCTCAGCCGGCTGATGGCGGTGTACGCGACCAAGTTTCCGAAGGCTGTCGGGCCGGTGCGCAGTGCGCGTGAGTCCGATCTGGAGTTGCTACGACAGTTTGACGAGCCGACGCTTGCCTTTTCGGGGGCGCAGGGGAAGTTGCTGCCGCTGATCGACGAGGCGCCGTTGCACGCGGCGCCGCCGGAGGAGAACTCGAAGGCGTACTACCGGGGCACCGACAAGCCCGCGCCGCACAACCTGTATCTGCGCCCCGGGCGGCTGCTGAAGTCCGCCGCCGGAGCGGAGGCGTTGACGACCGGCTTCGAGTACGGGGCGCTGCCTGCGGGCGGCACGGCCGAGTCCTCGCACACCGTGCGCTTTCCTGCGGCCCGCTTCACCTTCACCTGGTCCCAGAGCCGGGATCGGTGGCTGGTGTCGATGGACGGCAGGCCGTCCACGACGACCGATGGGCCGCAGATGGCTGCCGCGACGGTGGTTGTGCAGTACGTGGATGTCCGCGAGTCGCGGTTCAAGGACTTCCTGGGTAACAACACGCCGTACACCGAGACGGTGGGGTCGGGCAGGGCGAAGGTTCTGCGCGACGGTCGCGCCTTCGACGCCGACTGGAAGCGGCCGTCGGCCGAGGACGGAACCGAGTTCACGACTCGGGACGGCGAGCCGCTGCCGTTCGCCCGCGGGCAGGTTTGGGTGGTGTACGCGAAGGCGTGACGCGTTCGTGGGCGGGGGATTTCTTTCCCCAGCCCCGCCAGCCACAACGGCGCCGCAGCGTCAAACCGCACCCAGCGGTTCCCCCGGGTTCCGCAACCCCTCCGCCGCGTCCGACACCCTATGGAGCAGGTCGAAGAACACGGCCTGCTCCTCGGCCGACAACGGCGCCAGGAACACCTGATTCATCCGAGCCGTCCGCACCGTCAGCTTGCGATGCGTGCGCACCCCCTCGTCCGTGAGGCGGAGCAGGAAACGGCGGCCGTCCTGCGGGTCGCGCACCTTGTCGAGGAGACCACGGCGACCGAGCCTGCTGATCACCTCGGCGATGGTGGACCGGTCAAGACCCACCCGCTCCCCCACGGTCCGCTGATCAAGGCCCGGCTCGGCGACGAGCGCGTTGAGCACCGCGAACTGCGGCGAAGTGATCTCCTCGGAGACCATCGTGTTCCACAGCAGGTGGTGCGCCTGCTGCAGCCGCCGGGCCAGGTGCCCGGGGTGGGTGGTGAGGTCCACCGCGCCCATGTGCGCTCCTCGAATTCGTCGGTGTACTGAACGATACCGCTCACGGCACACCACTGTCTGCACCGAAGCGACCTAGCCCTCACCAGCCATCACATGCCATTACGTGCGAACTCTTGACGATCGAACCGACCGGTGGCAGCGTGAGGGCAAGCTCGCAGAAATAGTCAGTGTGCTGAGCAATAGGTTCAGTGACAAGGCCGCTGACCGCTCGAAGGGATGGGGCTTCACGGATGGACAAGGTGGTCGCCACAGCCGCCGAGGCGGTGGCCGATGTACCGGACCGCGCATCGCTCGCGGTCGGCGGTTTCGGGCTGAGCGGTGTGCCGAACGTGCTGATCCAGGCTCTGTACGAGCGCGAGGTCTCCGCTCTGAGCGTGGTCTCCAACAACTGCGGGGCGATGGAGTCGGGACTCGCGATACTCCTCGCTGCGGGCCGCATCGCCCGCGTCACCGGGTCGTACATCGGAGGGAACAAGGAGTTCGCCCGGCAGTACCTGGCCGGTGAGATCGAGGTCGAGATGATCCCGCAGGGCACCCTGGCCGAGCGGCTGCGGGCCGGCGGCGCCGGCATCCCCGCCTTCTACACCCCGGCCGGCGTCGGCACCCAGGTCGCCGACGGCGGACTGCCCTGGCGGTACGACGGTGAGGGCGGCGTCGCGCTCGCCTCGCCGCCGAAGGAGGTGCGGGAGTTCGACGGCACGGAGTACGTGCTCGAGCACGGCATCCGCACCGACTTCGCCCTCGTACGGGCGGCCAAGGGCGACCGGCACGGCAACCTCGTCTTCAACAAGTCGTCCCGCAACTTCAACCCCCTCGCGGCGATGGCGGGGCGGGTGACGATCGCCGAGGTCGAGGAACTCGTCGACCCGGGCGCGATCGACCCGGACGCGGTGCATCTGCCGGGGATCTTCGTCCAGCGGGTGCTCGCCCTGACCCCCGAGCAGGCGGCGGACAAGAAGATCGAGCAGCGGACGGTGAGCTCCTGATGGCCTGGACACGTGAAGAGATGGCCGCCCGCGCCGCGCGCGAGCTGGAGGACGGCCAGTACGTGAACCTCGGCATCGGACTGCCGACGCTCATCCCCAACTACCTCCCGCCGGGCGTCGAGGTGATCCTGGAGTCCGAGAACGGCATCCTCGGCACCGGCCCGTACCCGACCGAGGACCAGGTCGACCCGGACCTGATCAACGCGGGCAAGGAGACCGTCACGGTCCTGCCCGGCGCCTCGTACTTCGACTCGTCCCTCTCCTTCGGGATGATCCGCGGCGGCCATATCGATGTCGCGGTACTCGGCGCCATGCAGGTGTCCGCCGGCGGGGACCTCGCCAACTGGGCCATCCCCGGCAAGCTGATCACCGGGATCGGTGGTGCCATGGACCTGGTGCACGGAGCCCGCAGAGTGATCGTCGTGATGACGCACACCGCGAAGGACGGCTCGCCGAAGATCCTTCAGGACTGCGCGCTGCCGCTCACCGGCAAGGCGTGCGTCAACCGGATCATCACGGATCTGGGGGTACTGGACGTGACGGACGAGGGCCTGGTGCTGGTGGAGACGGCACCGGGGGTCGAAGCCGAGGAGATTGTCGCGAAGACCGCCGCGAAGGTCCGCACTCCGGAGGAGATGGAGATCGTATGAGGGACGTCTACATCGTCGATGCCGTCCGCACTCCGTTCGGCAGGTACAACGGTTCGCTGGCAGGCGTACGCCCGGACGACCTCGGTGCGCACGCCATCCGTGAACTCCTCGCCCGTACGCCCGGCTTGGACCCGTCCCGGATCGAGGACGTGTACTTCGGCAACGCGAACGGCGCGGGCGAGGAGAACCGCAACGTGGGCCGCATGGCCGCCCTCCTCGCGGGCCTGCCCACGTCCGTGCCCGGCGTGACCGTCAACCGGCTGTGCGCCTCCGGACTGGAAGCCGTCATCCAGGCCGCGCGGGCCATCGCGCTCGGCGACGCCTCCATCGCCCTGGCCGGCGGCGTCGAGTCGATGACCCGCGCCCCGTACGTGCTGCCGAAGAGCGACAAGCCCTTCCCGGCCGGGCACACCGAGCTGTACTCGACGACGCTCGGCTGGCGCATGGTCAACCCGAAGATGGACCCGCAGTGGACCGTCCCGCTGGGCGAGAGCGCGGAGTTGATCGCCGACAAGCACAAGATCAGCCGGGAGCAGCAGGACGAGTACGCGCTGGCCTCCCACCAGAAGGCGGCCCGCGCCCAGGCGGACGGCTTGTTCGACGCCGAGCTCGCGCCCGTGTCGATCCCGCAGCGCAAGGGCGACCCGGTCGTGTTCGGCGCCGACGAATGCGTACGACCTGATGCATCCCTGGCCGCGATGGCCAAGCTCAAGCCGTCGTTCCGTAAAGCGAGCGAAGCGAGATGGGGGTCCCCCCGGCCGAAGGCTGGGGGAGGCACGGTGACGGCGGGCAACGCGTCGCCTCTCAACGATGGTGCCGCCGCTCTACTCCTCGTCGACGAGGAGGGCCTGAAGGCCACCGGTCGCGAGCCGCTCGCCCGCGTCTCCGCCTCCGGTGTCTCCGCGATCGACCCGCACTACTTCGGGCTCGCCCCCGTCGAGGCGGTCAACCGCGCACTCGCCAAGGCGGGCAAGGGATTTGACGATCTTTCGGCTCTCGAACTCAACGAGGCCTTCGCCGCCCAAGTGCTCGGCTGTGTCGCCGAGTGGCCCGAGTTCGACCCGGCGATCCTCAACCCGCAGGGCGGCGCGATCGCCCTCGGCCATCCGCTGGGCGCCTCCGGTGCCCGGCTCGCCGGGACCGTCGCCCACCAACTCGCCCGGCGTGGCTCGGGAGTTGGCGTCGCCACCCTCTGCATCGGCGTCGGCCAGGGTCTGGCCCTCGTCCTCGAACGCTAAGACCGCCCAGGACCCGCAGGAATCGGAATCCTCATGACGCTCACTCAGTCGGACATCGACGTCGAGATCAACGACGCCCAGAACGCGTACGACAAGGCCGTCGCCGGCGGCGCCCCGGTCCAGCACCACCCGCCGCGCGACTACGCCCCGTACCGCAGCTCGGTACTGCGGTACCCCAAGCAGCCGCTGGTCGCGGTGAGCGGCGGCGATCCGGAGACGGTCGAGCTGTCCGGTCCGGTGTTCGGTCCGACCGACATCACCGAGATCGACAACGACCTCACCGTGCAGCACCAGGGCGAGCCGCTCGGCGAGCGCATCACCGTCTCCGGGCGGCTGCTCGACCGCGACGGGCGCCCGGTGCGCGGCCAGCTCATCGAGCTGTGGCAGGCCAACGCCTCGGGCCGGTACGCGCATCTGCGTGACCAGCACCCGGCGCCGCTCGACCCCAACTTCACCGGTGTGGGGCGGACGCTGACGGACGATCAGGGTCGGTACGTCTTCCGGACGATCAAGCCGGGCGCGTACCCGTGGCGCAATCACACCAACGCCTGGCGCCCCGCGCACATCCACTTCTCCGTCTTCGGCACGGCGTTCACGCAGCGGCTGGTGACGCAGATGTACTTCCCGAACGACCCGCTCTTCCCGTACGACCCGATCCTGCGCTCGGTGACCGACGAGTCGGCCCGCGACCGCCTGGTCGCGGAGTACCAACACGACCTTTCGCAGCCCGAGTTCTCGCTCGGCTACGAGTGGGACATCGTGCTCGACGGTCCCTCCGCCACCTGGATCGAGGAAGGTCGCTGAACATGGCCGAGAACACCACGGGGCACGTCCTGCCCACGCCCTCCCAGACCGTCGGCCCCTTCTACGGGTACGCGCTGCCCTTCCCCGAGGGCGAGCAGGTCGCGCCGAAGGGGCACCCCGACCAGATCACACTGCACGGGTACGTCCTGGACGGCGAGGGCAAGCCGATCCCGGACGCCGTCCTGGAGTTCTGGCAGGCGGCTCCGGACGGCTCGCTCAAGGGCGCCCCCGGTTCGCTGCGCCGCAACCCGGTGACCGGCGGCTATCTCGGCCGCAACGGCACCGACTTCACCGGTTTCGGGCGGGTCGCCACGGACGCCGACGGGCACTACGCGCTCTACACGCTGCCTCCGGGCAACGCCGGGCTGCCGTACATCAGCGTGTGCGTGTTCGCGCGCGGTCTGCTGCACCACCTCTACACGCGGGCGTATCTGGCCGACGGCGCCGACCCGTTGCTCGACTCGCTGCCGGCGGAGCGCCGGGCCACGCTGGTCGCACAGCTCGGTGAGCGGCGCACGTACCGTTTCGACATCCGCCTTCAGGGCGAAGGCGAAACGGTCTTCCTGGAGTTCCCGTGACACCTGCACCCTTCCGGCGGGAGGTGCCCCCGGGCGACACCGACGGCCTGCTCGCCCCCGGGTGGGCGGGGTCTCCCGCCGCCTCCGCGACCGGCGACACCGCCTTTCTCCAGGCGCTGCTGGACGCGGAGGCGGCGCTCACCCGCGCGCAGGCCTCGCTCGGCCTCGCGCCCGCGGAGGCCGCGGCGGCGGTGGACGCGGCGGCTTCTGATGGCGCGCGCTTCGACGTTCATGACCTCGCGCTGCGTGCGCGGGGTGGCGGCAATCCGGTGATCCCGCTGGTCGCGGAGCTGACCGCGGCGGTCGGCGCGGTGGATGAGGCGTACGCCCCGTACGTCCACCGGGGCGCGACCAGCCAGGACATCATGGACACGGCGATGATGCTGGTGGCCGCGCGGACCCTTGACCTCGTCCTGGCGGACCTGGCCCGTACGGAGCGTGCCCTCGCCCGGCACGCTCGGGAGCACCGGAACACGGTCATGCCGGGACGGACGCTGACACAGCACGCGGTGCCGACGACCTTCGGTCTCAAGGCGGCGGGTTGGCGGTCCCTGGTGCTGGACGCACGGGATCGCCTGCAGGCGGTACGCGACGCGCTCCCGGCTCAACTCGGGGGCGCGGCAGGCACGTTGGCGGCCTTCACCGCGTACGGGGCTGCTTCTGCCGACGTCGGCGCGCTGGTCGAGGCGTACGCGCGTGAAGTCGGCCTCGCCGCACCGGTGTTGCCCTGGCACGCGCTGCGCACTCCGGTCGCCGATCTCGCGGGGGCGCTCACGTTCGCGGCGGGCGCGCTCGGCAAGACGGCGGCGGACGTACTCACGCTCAGCCGTACGGAGATCCGCGAGCTGAGCGAGGGCTCCGGTGGCGGTTCCTCCGCGATGCCGCACAAGGCGAACCCCGTGCGCGCCACGCTGATCGCCGCCGCGGCCCGACGTGCGCCGCAGCTCGCCGCGACGCTGTACGGCTCGCTGGCCGCCGAGGACGAACGCCCCGCCGGTGCCTGGCATGCCGAGTGGGAACCGCTGCGCGATCTGCTCCGCCTGGTCGGTGGCGCGGCGCGCGACGCGGCCGAGCTGGCCGAAGGCCTCCAGGTGCACGCGGACGCGATGCGCGCCCACCTGGACCTGACGCATGGCCTGATCGTCTCCGAGCGGCTGTCCGCCGAACTCGCGCCGGTACTCGGGCGTGCCCGCGCGAAGGAGCTGCTCACCCGGACTGCTGAGCGGGCCACTGCGGAGAACCGCCCGCTCGTCGAACTCCTCGCCGAGGAACCCGAGTTGAAGGATGTCGACTTGGCAGTCCTCGCGGACCCGACCCAGTACACCGGCTCCGCGGGAGCCCTCACCGACCGTGCTCTGGAGCGACGTTGACAAGTGAGCTGCTCAACCACCGCGCCGAGGGACCCACCACCGCTCCCCCGCTGCTCCTCGGCCCGTCCCTCGGCACATCGACGGCCCTGTGGGACAAGGTCGCACCCGAACTCTCCATCACCCACCGGGTCGTACGCTGGGATCTGCCCGGCCACGGCGGCTCGCCCGCCGACCTGATCGGCCCCGGCGCGACCGTCGCCGACCTGGCCTCGCTCGTCCTCTCCCTCGCGGACTCACTCGGCATCGACCGCTTCTCGTACGCGGGGGTCTCGCTCGGCGGCGCGGTGGGGCTGCAGCTCGCGGCGTACCACCCGGAGCGGATCGATCGCCTCGCCGTGATCTGCTCCTCGGCCCACTTCAACGGGTCCAAGCCGTGGGAGGAACGGGCCGCGCACGTCCGCGCGAAGGGTCTTGGCGAGCTCGCGGCGAACGCCAACTCGCGTTGGTTCACGCCCGGTTTCACCGTTCCGGAGCTCGTCGAGGACCACCGTACGGCGGACCCCGACGCGTACGCCGCCTGCTGTGACGCACTCGCGGCCTTCGACATCCGCGACCGGCTGCCGCAGATCACCGCGCCGACTCTCCTCGTCGCCGGCCGCGACGACCCGGCGACCCCGCCCGCGCACCTGCGGGAGATCGCCGACACCGTGCCCGGTGCCGCACTCACCGAGCTCCCGGGCGCCTCGCACCTGGCCCCCGCCGAGCGGCCGGAGGCCGTACTCACCGCTCTGCGCGGGCACTTCGACGGTGGGGCGAAGCGGGGCATGGAGGTACGCCGGCAAGTGCTCGGTGACGCGCATGTGGACCGCGCACAGGCCCGGCAGTCTCCGTTCACGGCCCGCTTCCAGGACTTCATCTCGCGCTACGCGTGGGGGGAGATCTGGACGGACGACACGCTGTCGCGCCGCGAACGCAGCCTGATCACGCTTACGGCGCTGGTCGCGCACGGCCACTATGACGAGCTGGCGATGCATGTGCGCGCGGCTCGGCGCAATGGGCTGTCTGCCGAGGAGATCGGCGCAGTACTGCTGCAGACGGCTGTGTACTGCGGGGTTCCGGCGGCCAATTCGGCGTTTGCGGTGGCTCAGGGGGTGTTGGCTGAGGAGGACGGGGTGGCGTGAGGTGGGTGGGGTCGGCACCCTGCCCCGAGCGGGATGCCCCACCGAAGCCAGGGCTCACCTCCGCGACCTCGCCACCAATCTCGCCCACCACCATGCGCCGTCACCAACGTCCTGACCCGCAACAGCTAGGCGGCCTACGCGGTTGTGGCGATGCCGCCGTCGACGGGGATCACGGCGCCCGTCAGGTATGCGCCTGCCCGGCTGGCGAGGAACACGGCGACACCCGCCATGTCGTCGTCGCGGCCGATCCGGCGTAGTGGGGCCGACGCCGCGATCGCCTCGCCGAACTCATCGAGGGTTGCAGCCATCATCGTCGACGGAAACGGTCCCGGCGCCACGGCGTTCACGGTGACGTGCTGCGGTCCTAGTTCCTTGGCGAGCACTCTGGTGAGTTGATGCAGCGCCGCCTTGCTGCTGGAGTACGAGTAGTTGGGCCGCTGGGGGATGTGGATGGCGGCGATGCTGCCGATGTTGATGATCCGCGCGGGATCGTCGGCGGTGCCCGCCCTGCGAAGTGCGGGCAGCAGCGCCTGGACCAGCCAGAACGGCGACTTCAGGTTGAGGTCGACGACCGTGTCCCAGGCCGCGTCTGGGAACGTCGCCAGCGGCTCGTCCCACAGGGCGCCCGCGTTGTTGACGAGGATGTCGAGACGCTCCGAGTCGGCGGTGACGAGGTCGGACAGTCGCCGGCACTCGTCGTGGCGGGACAGGTCGGCGGGGATGGCCCGCACCTCACCGAATGTGGACAGCTGTTCCTGCGCCTGAGCGCACGCTTCTGCGTTGCGTGAGCTGATGACCACGCGGACGCCCGCCTGGAGAAGGCCACGCGCGATCATCATCCCGATGCCTCTGGTGCCACCGGTGACGAGCGCGCGCTTTCCACACAGATCGAAAAGTTCTGCATGCGTTGTGAATTGGTTGTCTACCACTTGCCGCCTTTCTCGTTGGTCGTGCGGGATCCTGCGTCGACGCGTCGGGTGTTCGGTTCAGTCAGGCAGCCTTCCGGGACACCGGCGAGACCCTGGTGATACCGGCATGCCCTGAACGCTATGGCCCTGGCGTGCACTCCAAGCAAGCGGAACAGGTAAGAAATCGGCAGGGTGATCCCGCGGGTCGGCGGCCGTTCCTCTTGTTTCTCGGCGACGGCACACGAGCCGGTGTTCCCGGGGGCACGCTCGGCGTCGATGCCGTCGGGTGTGGCTGCTCGGGCCCTGGTCTCGGTGCGGGTCCCGCGTTGCGGAGGCCGTGTTCGATGGCCGTCATCACGCGACGCAGGCTAGAAGCAATCACCTCGGACAGCGAACCAATTCCTGACGCGCCGTTGCGCAGCCAGTGTGATCAGTTGGCCACCGCGCTAGGTCAGCGCAGCCTCTCCAGCCCCTCCCGCGCCCTCGTCACCAGGCCGTCCGCTCCGCAGGAAGCGGCCAGGGTCAGGCCGTGCTCGAGTTCCGACGCCGAGCGGGACGCGATGCCGTAGTCGATGCGGGCCAGGGCGTGTTCGTAGGAGGAGGGGGAGGACTCCAGGTAGGTGACGGCTCGGGCGTGGAAGTCGACTGCTCGGTGGCCGGTTTCCAGGGCGGCGCCGCAGCGGAGGGCTTCTCCTATGGCTGTGTCGGTGCCGAAGCGTTCGGCCTGGGCTCGGAGTTCGGATGCGATGTCCGCGGCGCGACGGGGGTCGGAGGCGGCGAGGGCGCGGGCCAGTTCGCCGGCCCAGGGGGCCATCACAGGGTTGTGGCCGCCTCGGGAGGCGGCTGTCTTGGCGGCGACCTCCAGTTCGTTGACGCCCTCCTCGACTCGTCCGGTGGCGATCAGGAGGCGGCCGCGGACGGAGTGGGTGTCGGGGGTGACGTTCGTGGAGGGGTGGGGCGGCTCGAAGGCGTACTGTTCGGCGATGGCCTCCGCCTCGCCTACGTGGCCGCGGGCGAGCAGCGTGTCGATGAGCATGCAGGCCACCAACCAGTGCATGGGCAGGCGCCGGCCCACCCGGTCGACGAGCCGCAGCGACTCGCGCAGGAAGTCCTCCGCGTCGCGGAGGCGGCCCCGTCTGCGGTGCACATAGCCGCCGTAGGCGAGCGCGAGGGCCAGATGGCCGCCGCTCCAGCCGGCGATCTCGTACGAGCGCCGGGCCTCGGTGAAGAGGCTTTCGGCGCGGTCGAGCCGGTCCGCGAACGTGTAGGAGAGGCCGAGCATCATCAGGAGCTCGAAGGTCCACTCGGTGTCGGTCCAGCCGAGTCCGGGCGCGAGGCGGCCGTTGACGAGGGCGCGGTCGCACAGTTCGACGACCTCCTCGGCATTCTCGCCGCGGGTCGCCGCGTCGAAGGCGCGCAGGATGAGCAGGGCGCGCTCGGAGTTGTCGCGGCCGGTGAGCGGTTTGACGAGTTCGGCGAGGCGGCGGGAGCGGCCGGGTGCGTCCTGCTCGCCGGTGTGGAGGCCTTCCCACATGTAGTGCACGGCCTGCAGACGCATCCGCTCGGGGCCCGGCTTGAGCTGGGTGACCTCCTCGTCGATCGTGCGGATGGCCTCCTCCAGCTGGTCGTTGTGGACGAGCGCCTGGGCGAGACGGCAGACGGCGTCGACGCGCAGTTCGCGATCGAGGCCGTGCAGGGTGAGCGCTTCGCGCAGGTGCTGGATCGTGGTGGCCGGTGAGGTGAGGAGGGTGGCGCAGCCCAACTCGTAGAGCACGCGCGCGTGGACCTCGGGGAGCGGCGGTTCGAGCAGGGCGCGCTCCAGACAGCGGCGGGCCGCCTCCGGGGCGCCGACGGCGAGATGCTCGCGGGCGGCTTCGCGCATCTGCGCGACGAGTTCGGGGTCGTCGTCCGGGTGCACTTCCAGGAGGTGGCGGGAGGCCGCCGCGGCTCCGAGGCCCGAGGCGGTGACGACTGAGGCGGCCACGCCGTGCATCGCGGTGCGCAGGCCGTCCGGGATGGAGCGGTAGACGGCGCCGGCGATCAGCGGATGGACGAACTCCAGCTCGCCGTCGGCCACTTCGCCGTTCGCCCGGTCGGCTTCGGTGAGGATACGGGCCGCGCCCAGCAGTTCGGCGCAACGCTCGGCCTCGTCCAGTGGCATCCCGGCGAGTTCGGCCGTGAGGTCGAGGGTGATCCGGGTGCCGAGGATCGCGGCGGCCCAGGCGAAGCGGGTGGCGTCGACGCCGAGCCCTTCGAGGCGGTCGACGAGGCCTTTGCCGCGCGCCGACTGGTTGAGTCCGCGCAGTTCGCCGGCCGATTCCTCGACCGGTTCGAGTGCGCTGTCCTGGACCTTGGCGAGGAGTTCCACGGTCTCGTACGCGTTGCCGCCGGTGACCGCCCACACCTCCCGGCAGAACGGGGTGTCGGCGTGTTCGCCGAGCGTGGCGCGGGTGAGTCCGGCCGTGGCGTCCGGTGTCAGCGCGCGCAGAGCGGCGGTCGGGAGGGACTTGGCGCCGATCGCGTGGAGATGGCGGGCGCTCTCGCCGGTGATTGCCGTGGGGCGGCGGGCGACCACGACGAGGACGGGCAGGTCGCCGAGGCGTTCGGTGAACGCGGCCAGCCAGTGCAGGGTCTCCTCGTCGGCCCAGTGCGCGTCGTCCACGAGCAGCACCAGCGGCCACTCGCGCCGGGCGAGCCTGCGCACCGCCGCGACCAGTCCGTCGCACACGTACTGCGGATCGGCCTGGCGCTCGCCCGCCTCCGCTATGCCGAGGGCGGGTCCGGCGATGTCGTACCAGTCGCCGAAGTACTCGCGTGCCTCGTCCGGCATGAGCGATACGAGTGCGGGCTGCAGCAACTGCCGTACGACATTGAACGGGACGGATGTCAGGGTCTCGGCGCCGCGCGCCGACCACACCGTGCAGTGGCGGTCCAACGCGATCCGGCGGGCCTCGGCGAGCAGTGCGGTCTTCCCGATGCCCGCCTCGCCGCTGAACACCAGCACGCTGCCCGCGTCCGAACCGGCGCACAGCGCGTCGACGGCCTCCGCGATCACGGAGAGTTCCGCGTCGCGCTCCCACAAGGGAGCCTCCGTCATCCCGCTACCTCCCCAGGTCGCCCAAATGACGTACAGGCCATGAGCCTAGTCCTCCCCGAGCCGTCATGGCGCCTGGTCGGGGCGCCTGTTGGCGTCACGAGTGACAGCCGCGGACGCAAGACGACGGACGAGGCCGCCGACCAGGTCCGGCAAACGTCGCCGACCGTCAACAGGCGGTCCGTACGCGGGAGTCGGCGGGGTGCCCGGAGGCGAGACTAAATCGGTAGGGACCCTCTCATCTTGATTTCACACGAGCCACATACCGTGTCCCCATGACCCACGTGACTCCCCCCGGCTGGTACCCCGACCCCGGGCAGACAACTGACGGCGGCCCCGCCACACAGCAGCGCTGGTGGGACGGAGAGGCGTGGACGGAGCAGACCCGTCCCGCCGCGGCGGCAGCCGGATGGGGCCCGCCGGCCTACGCGGCGTCCCCCGGGGCGACGTACCCGGACGCGTATCCGGGGGCGTACCCGGGCGCCTATCCGGACATGCCGCCCCGCCCTCCGCGCCGCGGCCTGCGGATAGGCATCGCGATCGCCGCGGCGGTGGCGGTGCTCGCGGGCATAGGCGGCGGGGTGTACGCGTTGACCGGGAGCGGCGGCTCGGACGGCGGCGATCAGAGCAACGCCCGCCCGGCGCCCACCCAGCCCGGCCCCGACGGGGAGGACGGCGGCCGGCGCGCCCCGGACGACGGTGAGAGCCAGGCTCCGGAGCAGCCCGAACGGCCGCAGACCGAGGAGGGTTACGCCACCGACGTGCTGAGCGGCATCAGCATTCCGGTGCTCGACGGCTGGGCGGGGCAGTCCGGGAAGAACGGTGGTGCCTCGGTGTCGACGGGGCCGTATCCCTGTCCTGGTGACACGTCTCAGCAGTGCGTGCGCGGCGGCGCCAACTCGTTGCCCGCCGTGGCCCTGGAGATCAAGGCGACCACCGCCGAGGCGGCGGCGAAGGAGGACATCTCCAAGAACGCCGAGGAATCATACGGCGGCCCGACCTACGGCAAGATCACCTCGAACACCGAACTCGCCTCCAAGGCGGTGACCGTGGCGGGCGAGAAGGGCTACGCGGTCCGCTGGAAGGTCGTCACCAGCAAGGGCGACGACGGCTACATCGAGTCGCTGGCGTTCCCCTCCCCCGCCAACCCGAAGATGCTCGTGATCGTCCGCTTCGGCTTCGACGACAACGAGAAGGCCCCGAAGCTTTCCGTGATCGACGAGATCACGAAGGGCATCAAGGAGGCCGCGGGCGGTGGCGGCAGCGGGGAGCGGGTCTGATCTGACATGGATCCGGCCGGGTGGGGTGCCTCTCCGCTCAAGGAGGCTCCCACCCGGCCGGGGGTACGCGCCGCCCCCGTCCCCACGGTGCGGCGCGAACAGGCCGTCGTCCGGTCGTTCCACGGAGCCGACGGCCTGAGTCTCAGGTGACCTCCGGCAGTCCGAGGGCGGGGAGCAGGGCGGCGTCCACGTACCGGACAAGATAGTCGGCGTCCGCGTACCGGCCCTCCAGGATCGGGCGTACGCGGATCATGCCGAGCAGTTGCGCGGGAACGAACTCCAGGGCCGGCTGGTCGGCGGCGATCTCGCCGCGGTCGACGGCGCGTTGGAGCATCTCCTCGATGGCCGCGCGTTCGGGTTCGATGAGCGCGTCGTGCAGCGCGCACCGCAGTTCCGGGTCCTGCATGACGGCGTGCCCGAGGGCTTGTACCAGTTTGGTGTCGTCGTCGGACCGCTCGCCCGCGGCCCGTGCCGCGGCGCGCAGATCGCCCGCGAGCGAGCCGGTGTCGATGCCCGCGAGCCGCGGAGAGTGCAGGGCGCGCAGCGCCGCCGCCACGAACTGGGGCTTCGTCTTCCACTGCCGGTAGAGCGTGGACTTGCTGCACTTGGTGCTGGCGGCGATGCCCTCCATGCTCAGCGCGTCATAGCCGCACTCGCGGATCTGGTAGAGCGCGGCATCGAAGAACTCCCGCTCACGCTCAGGCGTGAGCTTGGAGCGGCGCGCGGCGACGACCATCTCCGGGTCGTCCGCTGCCTGCGGCGTCATGGCTCTTCTCCTCGCTCGTCTCCGGGGCCCGGCGGCCTGTGCTGTGGCTTGTGCTGTGGCCTGCTTCGTGGCCCGGTTCCAGTGTGACGTAGGTCCATCGATACGCCACTGTACCGAAACTGAACAGTTTCGGTACAGTGGCGTATCGGTACGGCGGCGTATCGGTACCGTTGCGTATCGATGAGTCGATGAGTCGATGAGTCATGGACAGCAAAGGGGCCGGGGATGGCAGCGCTAGCAGAGCCTGCAAGAGGCGGAGCCACCGCGATACGACGGCCGCCCCTCGTCCGCGAACTCCTGCTCGTCGCGGGACTCTTCCTCGTCTACAAACTCGGCCGGCTCCTGGTCACCGGCCACACCGGCGAGGCCTTCCGCAACGCCGACCACGTCTGGGACCTCGAACGGGCCCTGCACCTGCCCGGCGAAGGCGCCGTACAGTCCGCGCTCCTTAACAGCGACACCCTCGTACACCTCGCCAACACCTACTACGCGACCGTGCACTTCCCCGCCACCGCCGCCTTCCTGATCTGGCTGTATCTGCGCCGCCCCACGCACTACGTCTGGGCCCGCCGCGCCCTCGCCGCGATCACCGCCGCCGCCCTGGTGGTGCACCTCACGTTCCCGCTCGCCCCGCCGCGGATGCTCGGCATGGCAGACCTCGTGGACACCGGGCAGGTGTACGGGCCGACGGTGTACGGGGCCTCGCCGGAGGCGGACTCACTGTCGAACCAGTTCGCGGCGATGCCGTCGCTGCACTTCGGGTGGGCGCTGATGGTGGCGATCGGCCTCATCGTCGCCACCAGGTCGCGGTGGCGCTGGCTGTGGCTGCTGCATCCGCTGCTCACCCTGCTGGTGATCGTCGGTACGGCCAATCACTACTGGCTCGACGCGGCCGTGGCGGCGGCACTGCTGGGCGGCGTACTCGCGGTGGTACTCCCCCAGACTTCGTCCGGGGGGACCCCCATCTCGCTTCGCTCGCCGCACCCGACGACGACGGCGAACGAGCCCTCGAAGCCCGTGGCTTCGGCGAAGGCACCGGAACTCGTGGGAGCCGTCCGATGAACGCCACCGTCCTCGCCGTCGTCCTGTCCCTCTTCTCCTCCGTCGCGTACGCCGCCGCTGCCGTGGCCCAGGAGCGGCTGGCCTCCCGGAACTCCGACTCCGGTGTGCTGCGCTTGCTGGGCAGCGGCGCGTGGTGGTGGTCGGTCGCGCTCAACGCGTCCGCCGCACTGCTGCACGTGGCCGCCCTCAAGTACGGGCCGCTCACCCTGGTCCAACCGCTCGGCGCGCTCACCCTGGTCGCCGCGGTGCCGCTGGGCGCGCGGATGGCGGGGCGGCGGGTCAGTGCCGTCGAGTGGCGCGGTACGGCGCTCACCCTGGCCGGGCTCGCCGCGCTGCTCGTCACGGCTTCCGGGCCGGCGCCCGACGACGTGCTGAGCGCGCCGGAGGCCCTCGCCGTCGCGGGCACCACCGCGGCCGTGATCGGCCTCCTGTGCCGGCCCGGCACCCGCCCCGGCCTGCGGCACGCGACCGCGTCCGGCTTCGCCTCGGGTGTCGCCTCCGCGCTCACCCAGACCGTGACAGTGGCCGCGACCGACCGCTCAGGTCCACTCCTCAGCGTGCAGGTGATCGTGGTCGCCCTGCTGGTCGCGGCCTTCGCGGCGGGCGGACTCCTGCTGGCACAGACCGCCTACCGCGACGGCCTCGGCGCACCCCTCGCGGTGGTGACCCTGGCCAACCCGGTGGCCGCAGCGATCATCGGCCTCGCCCTGCTCGGCGAGGGCCTGCGGGGCGGAGCCGCGGGCGTGCTGCTCGCGCTCGCGGGGGCGGCGCTCGCGGCCCGGGGCGTGGTGACGCTGTCCCGCCCGGTTCCGGAGCCCGCTCAACTGCCCACGGAGCAGCCCGAAGAAGCCGAGGAGCACCCGGTCGCCGCGGTGCTCGCGCTGAACCCCGAATCGGCGTCGTACGAACCGGCGTTGGTGCCCCGGCGACCCGCGCCAGGACACCTCACGCCGCTCTGAGTGACGTACGGCCGACAGCCCTTCCCGATCACATTCCGCTGCCCACCCCGAACGCCGGGTCGCTGACCCCCGGCCGCCCGTTCTCGACGTGTCCGGCGAAGCGCCGCAGGAACGAGCTGTCGGTGCCGGAGGCGACGACGGTCAGGTCGTACCAGCGCCTGCTCGCCCGCAGATCCACGGTGTGCGTCACCGTCGCCCCGGGCCGCACCTTGAACGTCCTGGGCCGCCCGCCATAGCTGTTGCCGACCTTGAACGTCACCGTGCCTGAGCCCTTGTTCGTGAAGGTCAGCTCCACGTCGTCCCCGGCATGCCGCGCGGTGACCTCCGGTCCGGCCGCCTTGCCGGGGCCCTTGAACGTGCGCAGGAAGCCGTTCGGCCCGTGCACCGTGAGGTCGTACGAACCGTTCGAGTACGCGGAGTTCCAGGTGTCCGACACGCTCTTGCCGGCCTCGGTGGTGTACGTCCACGGGCCGTCGGTGCGGTTGCCGGAGGTGACGTGGAAGGAGGCGCCCGCCTTCTTGCCGGAGGCGAAGGTGAGCGTGAACGTGCCGGCCGCCGGGTCCGCGGAACCGTCCACCCTCGGCGCGTACTTCAGGGGGCGGGCCGGGCGCAGACCGCGCTCCTGCTTCGGCATGCTGGGGTCGGCGGGGACCGCCGGCTTGTAGTCGGGATGGCGCTCGCGGTCGGCCGGTTCGTAGTCGTCGGTGTCCGGCAGGGCGGACGGCTTGCTGTCCTTGCGGGAGAAGTCGAAGGCGGAGGTGAGGTCGCCGCAGACGGTGCGCCGCCACGGCGAGATGTTCGGCTCGCGCACTCCGAAGCGGCGCTCCATGAACTGGAGGATCGAGGTGTGGTCGAGGGTCTCGGAGCAGACGTAACCGCCCTTGCTCCAGGGCGAGACGACCAGCGTAGGCACGCGCGGGCCGAGGCCATACGGGCCGGCGACGTATTTGGAGTCCCCTGGGAAGAGGTCCAGGGTGACGTCGACGGTGGACTTGCCCTGTGCGGCGGACCGCGGCGGCAGCGGCGGCAGGACGTGGTCGAAGAAGCCGTCGTTCTCGTCGTAGGTGATGAACAGCGCGGTCTTCGACCAGACCTCGGGGTTGGAGGTGAGCGCGTCCAGGACCTGGGCGATGTACCAGGCGCCGTAGTTCGTGGGCCAGTTGGAGTGCTCGGAGAACGCCTCGGGGGCGGTGATCCAGGAGATCTGCGGCAGCTTGCCCGCCTTGACGTCGGCCTTCAGCTGGTCGAAGTAGCCGTCGCCGTTCTTGACGTCGGTGCCGGTGCGGGCCTTGTCGTAGAGCGGGTCGCCGGGCTGGGCGTTGCGGTACTTGTTGAAGTACAGCAGCGAGTTGTCGCCGTAGTTGCCGCGGTAGGCGTCCTGGATCCAGCCCCAGGAGCCCTTCGCGTCCAGGCCGTCGCCGATGTCCTGGTAGATCTTCCAGGAGATCCCGGCCTTCTCGAGGCGCTCGGGGTAGGTCGTCCAGTCGTAGCCGAGCTCGTCGTTGGCCATGACGGGCCCGCCGCCCTTGCCGTCATTGCCGGTGTGGCCCGACCACATGTAGTAGCGGTTCGGGTCCGTGGAGCCGATGAACGAGCAGTAGAACGCGTCGCAGACCGTGAAGGTGTCGGCGAGCGCGTAGTGGAAGGGGATGTCCTCACGGGTCAGATACGCCATGGTCGTGGTGCCCTTCGCGGGAACCCACTTGTCGTACTTGCCCCCGTTGTAGGCGGCCTGCCCGTCGGGCCAGCTGTGCGGCAGGCCTTCCAGGAACTGCATGCCGAGGTCGTCGGCCTCCGGGTGGAAGGGCAGTAGGTCCTTGGAGCCGTCCGGCTGGTGCCAGACCGGCTTACCGCTCTCCAGCGTGACCGGGCGTGGATCGCCGAAGCCGCGGACGCCTCTGAGGGAGCCGAAGTAGTGGTCGAAGGATCTGTTCTCCTGCATCAGTACGACGATGTGCTCGACGTCCTGGATGGTGCCGTGGCGATACCCGGCGGGGATGGCCGCGGCCCTGGCGATGCTGTCCGACAACGCGGTGAACGCCGCGGTGCCGCCTGCGAGTTGGAGGAAACGACGCCGATTCACTTCAGACATGGGCAGGAGACCTCTTGTCCTGACGGTGGCGCGAAACGGGGGACCTGAGCGGGCTGAGTGTTCCAAGAGCACCGAAGGTCAGGGAAGGCCCAGTGGCGCATGTGTGACAGGAGGCGGTACGCGTGACGAACACGCCAAGCCGGGCGGCGGGACCCGCATCCCGCCGCCCGGCCGCATGTTCGCGGGGGTCAGCGTCTGATGGTCAGCCAATCCAGTGCGGCAACCTGCCGTTCGCCCCGCGCCACGAGGTAGAGGTCATGCGTGCCCGTGACCTTGCGCTGCAGCGGCACGGACTGCTCCCGCCAGTCGGCGGAGCCCTTGATGGGCAGCACTGCGGCGAGCGGACCGTCCGGAGCGTCCAGGCGGAGTTCGAGCGAACAGTTCCGCGCGCAGGTGGACGCGCTGCGTACGGTCAGCTGTCCGCCGTCGACGTTCACGTCGCGGTAGCCCACCCAGTCGCCGGAACCGAGCACGCCCGTGGCAGCGGTGCCGCGCTCAACGCCCCGTACCACCGTGGCCTTCTCGGCGTGCAGCGTCGAGGTGGCGTCGGGCCCTTCGCCGTACAGCCGGATGTCGTTGGCGACCCAGGGAACCGGTCCGCGCTCGGTGAGCGTGATCTTGATGTGGCGGGCGGTCGTCTGGCGGGGGAACACGGCGTCCTGCGTGAACGAACGGCCGGAGACCCGGGCGAGCGGCTCTCCCCAATGCTTGCCGTCGCGGCTGACCGAGACGGAGAAGCCGTACGGCTGACCGCTGGTGTCGCGGCCCGCGTCGAGCGAGAGGCGGTCGAAGGTCTTGGCTTCGCCGAGGTCCACGGTCAGATCCTGGCCCGGTGCCTGTGAACTGGCCGCTGTCCAGCGGGTGTTGATGTCGCCGTCGGTGACGGCGGAGGCGTCGGTGCCGTCGCTGGCGGTCGCGGTCCACGCGCCGTGCCGTACTCGCTGCTGGCAGCCCGGCAGATTGCAGCCGGTCGACCAGATCGGCTCGCCGTACTCGTACGCGCCCTGGTCGGGAGCCGCGCCCCGGACATCGGTCGTGACGCCGTCGACCTTCTCGCCGGCGTCGATGGCGGGCGAGTCCGGCTTCAGCCACAGCTCGCCGTTGACGGCATCCGTGTATCCGGGCTTCTCGCTGATCAGGTTGGAGCGGACCACCGGCAGTGGGTCGCCGGTCTGGCTGACGCTGATCGGCATCGGCCCGATGATGTTGCTGATGTACGTACCGGAGGCGTCCGTCGCGCCGCTCAGCCGCACCGATTGCTCACTGATGCCCACGCCGTAGCTGGAGTTGTGGTCACGGTTGGCGATGCTCGGGCCCGTGTGGCCGTTGAAGAAGGTGCCGCGGGCGCCGGTGTTCCAGGCGACGTTGTGGTGCAGCAGGAAGTGGCCGGAGTAGTTGTCGACGTAGTACCCGACCTGGCCGTCCGCGTCGTGCGAGGTGTTGTGGTCGATGGAGCTGCCGGAGCCGTTCAGGCTGCAGCAGACGTAGAAGGGCGAGCCGTCGCGTGAGGTGCGCATCGCTTCGGACATGTCGTTGTAGGCGATGCGATTGTCGTGGTATTCGGTGCCGTTGAGCTGCCAGGCCGTGTCGATGGCCGCCCGTCCGGTGCGGCGGATGGTGTTGTGGGTGACGGTGTGGCCGTTGCCGTTGACCTCGATGCCGGGGGTGTAGCTGCCCATCCAGCCGACGTCGTGGATGTAGTTGTTGGCGACGGTGTGGCCGGTGCCGCGCACCAGGACTCCGTCTCCCGCGGACTGCGAAATCTCGCTGTTCTTCAGGGCGTTGCCGGTGCCGAGGAGTTGCACGCCCGAGTCCAGGATCCGGGAGGCGACGATATGCCCTTCGAAGGGCTCGATCGCGAGATCGCTGTCGGGCGGCATGGGGAGCGTGGAGAACTCGGAGATGTACTCGGCGCGCAGGCGGTCGACGGTGACTCCCGTACTGTCGTTGCCCGTTCGCAGCGAGGTGCCGAAGAGATTCAGACCGCGGACGGTGACGTACGAGCTGTCGCTCAGGTCGACGCCCCAGAGCCGGTGTTTGGCGGTCACCGTGTGCCCGGCCATACCGCCCTTCGGCGGCACCATGTAGAGCCGGTGCGCGGACTCGTCGTAGTACCACTCCCCCGGCCGGTCCAGGGCGGCCTTCGAGCCCACGAGGTAGTAGTTGCGGTAGTTCTGGTCGCCCATGCACAGCGGCGGGCAGCGGTAGTTGCCGCCCTTGAAGTCCAGCTTGCCGGGCGCGGCGGCGGTGACGGTGCCGGTCTGCTGGGCCCAGGGGTTGGAGCCTGCCCACAGGTGCACGGTCGCGCCGGTCCAGTCGGCCTCGGGCAGGTCGGTGTCGTCGATGTGCTGGTCGGTGGAGGTGGGGTCCGCCTCGGCCCAGGTGATGTTCAGCGGGTCGGCTCCGGAGTTGGGCCAACGGCCTTCGGCGGCACGCTCGTTGTCCAGGAACACCGCGTTGAAGTCGGGGTCGGGCGGCAGCTCGGTGTCGGCGGCGACCAGTCCGCCGCCGGCGTCCCGCCACCCGGTCACGGGCTCGGTCCCGTCGACGGTCACCGGGCCGTCGCCGTACGCGGCGATGGTGACCGGGGCGTCCTTGGTGCCGGACGGAGGTGTGACCTGTTCCCGGTAGGTACCGCGGTGGACGAGGCAGGTGTCGCCGGGGCGGACGCGGGAGAGGCAGGCGCCGATGGTACGCAGCGGCCGCGCGGCGGTGCCGCTGGCGGTATCGGCGCCGGCGGGGGCGACGTGGTACGCGCGCCCGGCGGCCGTGTCCGCGACAGCCATCGGCGAGGACAGCACGAGCAGTACGGCTAAGGCGGCGAGGAGGGACAGCTGTCTGAGCGCGGTTCTCATGAACTGCCTCCGGGGGGTGGGGGGTTCGGAGTGGCTCACGCCGAGCGCGATGGTTACGACGGTTTTCGCGACGTGCGACCGCCACGGAAACGTAGAAGATTCATCCGATGACGTCAACGGTTCGGGCGGGATTGAGCTTGGGGAGGCAAGACATATTGGCCGAACTTGCCGGGGTGGCGGGCATCTAGGTATTCGCCACCCCAAGGCCCTTCACTATAGATCCGATGTATCGGTCGCGAACCCCTCGTCTCACATGACGCGCTGGAGGGCTTCCGGAGTGAGATGGCCGAGGGTGGGATAGCCATCGACAGCCATGATCAAGTCGGCTTCGGCGAGCAATGAGCGCAGCACGTGCACGACACCCGCGGTGCCGCCGAGGGCGAGGCCGTAGGCGTACGGCCGGCCGATGCCGACAGCGGTGGCGCCGAGGGCGATGGCCTTGACGATGTCGGCTCCGCTGCGGACGCCGGAGTCGAACAGGACCGGCAACCCGTCAGCGGCCTCGACGACAGCGGGCAGTGCTTGAAGGGCGGGGAGGCCGCCGTTGGACTGCCGGCCGCCATGGTTGGAGCAGTAGATGCCGTCCACACCGCCGTCCTTGGCGCGCCGGGCGTCCTCGGGGTGACAGATGCCCTTGACGATCAGCGGCAGGTCGGTGAGTGAGCGGAGCCAGGGCAGGTCGTCCCAGGTGAGGGGGTGGCCGAAGACCTGGACCCACTGCAGGACGGCCGCTTGGGGATCCTCCTCCGGTGTGCGGGTCAACCGGGACCGGAATACCGGGTCGGAGGTGTAGTTCGACAGGCAGTGCCCACGCAGCTGGGGGAAGTTGCCGCCGGCCAGATCGCGCGGGCGCCAGCCGGGGACCCAGGTGTCGAGGGTGACGACGATGCCCTTGAACCCGGCCGCCTCGGCCCGGCGGACGAGGCTTTCCGCCAGGTCGCGATCCTTCGGCGTGTACAGCTGGAACAAGCCTGGCGTGTCGCCGAGTTCGGGGACGACCTGCTCCATGGGGTCGACGGAAAGGGTGGAGGCGACCATGGGCACTCCGGTGCGGGCGGCGGCCCGTGCGGCGGCCAGGTCGCCGTGCCCGTCCTGGGCGCACAACCCGATGACCCCGACGGGGGCCATGAACACCGGCGACGGCCACGTCATCCCGAAGAGCTCCACCGACAGGTCACGCTCGGCAGCACCGACGAACATCCTCGGGGTGAGCCCCCAGTGCTCGAAAGCCGTGACGTTGGCCCGCTGCGTCCGCTCGTCCCCGGCGCCTCCGGCGACGTACGACCACACCGAGGACGACATCGCGGCCTGAGCCTTCGCCTCCAGCTCCCCATGGCTCATGGGGAAAGGCGACAGCTCCCCCACCAGCCCGTTGAGGTAGATCTCGTCCTGGTAGGAGCCGAACGTCTGCTTCATGTGATGCCTTTCAAATCGCGTAGGTCAGCAGGGTGGGTGACGTGCTCGTGCCAGGTTGTACGACTCGCAGCCGGAGGACAGGAGATCGCGGGAATTCCGCACCCAGACCACGGCCGCACCATGATCACCGATGACGGTGAACGATAGATGCACATAATTTTTCTCGCACTATGCGTTAACAATGCCCTCATCTCCTGCTAATAATTCTGCATCGATACCGCGCCCCACACCCCAGGGCCGCACCCACCCCCTTCTTGGCCGGGCTTCAGTCGAGGTCGCAACGAGGCTCACCCCCGAAGAGCCGCCGTTCCGCACGCGTGCCGCGCGGAGTCCTCCACGGGAGCTCCTGCCCGTACGCCGTTTCCCGCTCCACCCGCACGAGAGGTCCCCGACACATGCGCTCGACCAGATACGCCCTCATCGCCGGCGCCGCCGCCACCGCCCTCCTCGCCACCTCCTGTTCCGGAGCCGGAGCCGGCGGCTCCTCCGCCGGAGGGGACAGCATCAACGTGCTGATGGTCGGCAACCCGCAGATGGAGGACATCGCGAAGCTCACGAAGGACACCTTCACCAAGGACACCGGCATCAAGGTCAACTTCACGGTGCTGCCCGAGAACGAGCTGCGCGACAAGGTCACCCAGGACATCGCCACCCAGGCCGGTCAGTACGACGTCGCCACCATCGGCGCGTACGAGGTGCCCATCTGGGAGAAGAACGGCTGGCTGCACGAGCTCGGTTCGTACGCCGACAAGGACAAGGGCTTCGACAAGGCCGACCTGCTCAAGCCCATGGTCCAGTCACTCTCCGGTTCGGACGGCAAGCTCTACGGCCTGCCGTTCTACGGCGAGTCGTCCTTCCTGATGTACCGCAAGGACGTCTTTGCCGAGAAGGGCCTGACGATGCCCGAGCACCCGACCTGGCAGCAGGTCGCCGACCTCGCCGCCAAGGCCGACGGGGCCGAGCCGGGGATGAAGGGGATCTGTCTGCGCGGCCTGCCGGGATGGGGCGAGCTCGGCGCGCCGCTGACCAGCATGGTGAACACCTTCGGCGGCACCTGGTTCACCAAGGGCTGGAAGGCCCAGGTCAACACCGGTGGCTTCAAGGAGGCCACGACGTTCTACGTCGACCTGGTGCGCAAGCACGGTGAGGCGGGGGCGCCGCAGGCCGGGTTCACCGAGTGCCTCAACGGGATGAGCCAGGGCAAGGTCGCCATGTGGTACGACGCCACCAGCGCGGCCGGGTCACTGGAGGACCCGAGCAGCAGCAAGGCGGCCGGCAAGATCGGCTACGCGTACGCACCCACGATGAAGACCGACAGCAGCGGCTGGCTGTGGGCCTGGGCCTGGGCGATGCCGAAGACCACCAAGAAGGCCGACGCCGCCTCGAAGTTCATGCTCTGGGCGTCCAGCAAGGAGTACGAGAAGCTCGTCGGCGAGAAGCTGGGCTGGCCGCGGGTGCCCGCGGGGAAGCGGGCCAGCACCTACGAGATTCCCGAGTACAAGAAGGCCTCCGCCTCCTTCGGTGACATCACCCTGAAGTCCATCCAGCAGGCCGACCCTGCCAACCCGGGCACCCAGCCGCGGCCCACCGTGGGCATCCAGTTCGTCGCCATCCCCGAGTTCCAGGACCTCGGCACCAAGGTGACGCAGGAGATCTCCGCCGCCATCGCCGGCAAGACCAGCGTGGACAAGGCGCTCAACGACGGCCAGAAGCTCGCCGAGGACGTCGCCAAGAACTACAAGTGAGCCGCCCATCCCCGGCCGGCCACCCGGTCGGCCGGGGCGCCGTCCCCCGCACGCCCCCCATCCGCCGACCGCGGAGAAAAGCCACGCCCTTGACCTCCTCCCCTTCATGAACGAAGGGGATTCCTTCCCTCGCGGGTTGGGCTTTCTGCTTCACAGCCCGCAGCCACCTGGGGTTACCAGCAAGGGACGGTGTACCGCCCATGGTCTTACGCAAGCTCCACAGACCTGACTTCCCGCCAGCCCGGCGGTAGACCCGGACGGCTTGGTTATCGCCGACCAGGCACTGCCGACCCTATCACCCGATCAGCACTACTCCTGACGCACGGTGACGAACGATCTTTCGCCCTGAGGGCGAAACCCCGCTCCCTGCCCTGCTCCGCAGGAGTCCGTTTCCTCCCCCGCCTGAACGCGGGGGTATCCACGGAGGGATCCCGATGACCACGCTCACCCATCCCCCCAAACCGACCACACGGCCGCCCGTCCGCCGGACGAAGCCCACGGCCCTCAGTAAATGGCGGCGTCGCTTCCCGCTGCTGCCCGCGCTGATCTTCACGATCGTCGTCACGCAGCTGCCGTTCGTGGCCACACTCGTGATCTCCACCTTCCAGTGGAACATCCTGCGACCTGACGAACGCCGCTTCACCGGCCTGTCCAACTACACGCTCGTCTTCACCGACGAGCGGCTGCGGCACGCGGTCCTCAACACAGTCGTCCTCACCGCGTCCGTCGTCGTTCTCAGCGTGCTGCTCGGCCTCGGTCTGGCCCTGCTGCTGGACCGTCGCTTCCGCGGCCGGGGCCTGGCGCGCACCCTGCTCATCGCCCCGTTCCTGGTGATGCCGGTCGCCGCCGCGCTGCTGTGGAAGCACGCGATCTACAACCCCGACTACGGGCTCCTCAACGGCACCCTCAACGCCGTATACCGGCTCTTCGGCGCCGAGAACGGCCCCACCGTCGACTGGATCTCCACCTTCCCCATGCCGGCCCTGGTGATCGCGCTGGTGTGGCAGTGGACGCCGTTCATGATGCTCATCCTGCTCGCCGGTCTGCAGGCCCAGCCCGGTGACGTCCTGGAGGCCGCCCGGGTCGACGGGGCCTCCGCGCTGCAGACCTTCCGGCACATCACGCTGCCGCACCTGCGGCAGTACATCGAGCTCGGGATCGTGCTCGGCTCCATCTTCGTCGTGCAGACCTTCGACGCCGTCTTCACCATCACCCAGGGCGGGCCCGGCTCCCAGACCACCAACCTTCCCTACGAGATCTACCTGACCATGTTCCGCAAGTTCGAGTACGGCCAGGCCGCGGCCGCCGGCGTCATCGTGGTGATCGGCTCGATCGTCATCGCCACCTTCGCCCTGCGGGTCGTCGCCTCCCTGTTCCGTGAGGAGGCGTCCCGATGAGCGCCCAGGCAACCGCGACCGTCGTACGACGTCCCCGCCGTCGGAAGCGGAACGACGACCCCGGACAGGCCCCGCGTCTGTCGCCCCTGTGGACCTTCGTCGCCTGGCTGGCCACCCTGGCCTTCTTCGCCCCGGTGGCCTGGATGGTGCTCACCGCCTTCCACCAGGAGGCCGACGCGGCGACCAACCCGCCCAGCCTCCTCGCGCCGCTCACGCTGGACCAGTTCTCGCTCCTGCTGGAGCGGGACATCACCCCGTACCTGCTCAACTCGGCCATGGCGAGCGTCTTTTCCACCCTGCTGGTCCTCGCCCTGGCGGTACCGGCGGCGTACGCGCTGTCCATCAAGCCGGTCGAGAAGTGGACCGACGTGATGTTCTTCTTCCTGTCCACGAAGTTCCTGCCGCTCATCGCCGCGCTGCTGCCGATCTACATGATCGTCAAGGACATCGGCATGCTGGACAACATCTGGACGCTCGTCCTGCTCTACACCGCGATGAACCTGCCGATCGCGGTGTGGATGATGCGGTCGTTCCTCGCCGAGGTGCCCAAGGAGATCCTGGAGGCCGCCGAGGTCGACGGCGCCGGACTGCCCACCGTGCTGCTGCGGGTCGTCGCGCCGGTCGCCATGCCGGGTCTGGCCGCCACCTCGCTGATCTGCTTCATCTTCAGCTGGAACGAGTTCATGTTCGCCGTCAACCTCACCGCGACCCAGGCGTCCCCCGCGCCGGTGTTCCTCGTCGGGTTCATCACCAACGAGGGCCTGTTCCTGGCCCGGCTGTGCGCGGCGGCCACGCTGGTCTCCCTGCCGGTCCTCATCGCCGGTTTCGCCGCCCAGGACAAGTTGGTGCGCGGGCTGTCCCTCGGAGCGGTCAAGTGAGGGCCGCCGCCGCGGACTTCATCGCCACCGCCATCCAGGACGCCCTCGGCGCCGCGGACCTCTTCGCCGCCGCCTGAACACCCCGACCGAACGGAACCCTCCCCCATGACCGAGCAGATCCGCCGCGTCCTCGTCCGCTCCCTCGACGACATCACCATCGAGCACGTGCCCGCCCCCGTACCCGGCGACGACGAACTCCTGGTGCGTACCACGGTCGTCGGTGTGTGCGGCTCAGACACCCATGCCGCGGCCGGCCACCACCCCTTCATCGACCTGCCCTACCGCCCCGGCCACGAGGCGGTGGGCGTCGTCGCCGCGGCGGGGAAGGGGGCCGAGGACTTCGCCCCCGGCGACCGGGTGATCATCGAACCGAACCTGTACTGCGGCCGGTGCGCCCAGTGCCGCTCCGGCCGCTACAACATCTGCCAGGAACTGAAGGTCTTCGGCTGCCAGACACCCGGCGCCATGGGCGACCTGTTCACCATCCCGGCCGACCGCGTCCACCGCGTCCCCGACGGCATGACCGCCCTCCAGGCCGCCCTCGTCGAGCCGCTGGCCACCCCCGTACATGCCGTGGCCAAGGCCGGTGACCTCACGGGCCGTACCGTCGTCGTCCTCGGCGCCGGCCCCATCGGACTGCTCACGCTCATCGCCGCCCGGCACGCGGGCGCCGCCCGGATCGTCGTCACCGACCTGCTGGAGGGCAAGCGGGCCAGGGCCCTGCGCCTCGGCGCCGACGCGGCCCTGCCCGCCGACGCCCCCGACCTGATCGACCAGGCCCACGCGGCGCTCGACGGCCCGGCCGACGTCATCTTCGACTGCGTGGCCCGCGAGCAGTCCATGGCCCAGGCCATCGGCCTGGTGACCAAGGGAGGCCACATCGTCGTGGTCGGCGTGGGCGCCGCCGGCACCACCGCGGTTCGCCTGGACCTGATCCAGGACCGGGAGATCCGCATCGAGGGCACGCTGATGTACACCAGCGAGGACTACCTCGCCGCCATGTCGCTCATCGAGTCGGACGCCGTCGACATCGCCGAGATCGTCACCGCCACCTACCCGCTCGAGGAAGCCGCCAAGGCGTTCGCCGCCTCCGTCGACCCGGAGCAGGTCAAGGTACTGGTCACCGTGGACGGCCCGTAGGTGTGCCCGCCCTGCGTACGACGTCGTCGGCGCCCCGGGCAGCCCTGGCAGCCGAGGACCGGACGGCCCCCGGCTGCCGGCGGCCCGTGTGCGAAACTGCGAGACCGGAGCCACCCGGAAGGAGGGGCGCAGTGACCGCCCGTACGCGACCGTCGCAGGCCGCCGTCGAGGAGCGCCGGCAGGCCGTCCTGCGTTACGTCGCCGAGCACGGCGAGACCCGCATCGACGATCTCGCCCGGCACTTCGACGTCAGCCTGATGACGATGCACCGGGATCTGGACGACCTCGCCGGGCGCCACCTGCTGCGCAAGGAGCGCGGACGCGCCGTCCCCTTCCCCGCCCTCACCATGGAGACCGCCACCCGCTTCCGGGAACACAGCGCCCTCGACGCCAAGCACGCGCTGTGCGCGGCCGTGGCCGACCGGATCAGGCCCGGCAGCACCCTGCTCATGGACGACTCGACCACGCTGTTCCCTCTGGTCCCGGCGCTGGCCCGGCTGGACCAGCTGCACGTCGTCACCAACTCCGTCGGCCTGGCACAGCGCCTCGGCTCCGCACCCGGCGTGAGCATCACCCTGCTCGGCGGCCGCTACCACGGCGACTTCAACTCCTGCACCGGTCCCGCCGTCACCCGCGCCCTGTCCCAACTCCGCGCCGACCTGGCCCTGATGTCCGCCACCGCCGTCCTGGAAGGCCGCCTCTTCCACCCCCTGAACGACTACGTCGAGGTCAAGCTGGCCATGCTCGCCTCCGCCGAACAGGCCCTGCTGCTGGTGGACCACTCCAAATTCGGCAAGACCGCCACGTACGCCTATGGCACCGCGGCCGACTACCACACCGTCATCACCGACACCGGCACCCCCGAACCAGAGCTCGCGGCCCTCCGAGACCTCGGAGTCGCCGCCGAGACCGTCACCCCCGAAGAGCAGCCCCTCCCGTGATACAGACCCTGTTCGAAACGCCCAGCGCCTACCGCCCCACCGACGCCGAGATGGCCGCCCCCGTGCCGCCGGTCGAAGCCGTGCTGTTCGACTTCAGCAACACCATCTTCCAGATGATCGACCTGGAGACCTGGCTGCGGCGCGTCGGCGCCGCCTCCGGCCGCCTCGCCCGACTGGACAGACCCGGCGCGCTGGCCGAGATCTCCCAACAGCTGCGCACCGCTTTCCAGTTGCCCTCCGTCGTCGCCCTCCAGCAGGGCCGGGACCTCTCCTCCGAACAGCACCGCCGCGCGATGCAGGGCTGGTGGGAGCAGGTGGACTTCCTGCGCGGCGTGGAGGAGGCGGCCTACCGGGAACTGACCGCGCCGGATGCGTGGATTCCGTACCCCGACACCGAAGCGGTGCTGCGCGCCCTGCGTGACCGCGGACTGCGCATCGGCATCGTCAGCGACTTCGCCTGGGACCTGCGCACGCACCTCGCCCACCACGGCCTGGAGTCCCTGTTCGACACCTGCGTCATCTCCTACGAGCAGGGCCGCGAGAAGCCCGACCCGCAGCTGTTCCTGAAGGCGTGCGCCGACCTCGGCACCGACCCCCGCGCCACACTGATGGTCGGCGACAATCCCGTACGTGACGGCGGCGCGACCGCCTGCGGCCTGCGGACGTACATTCTGCCCGCCGAACACCGCACCGGAGACCGCGGCTTGGCGGACACTCTCCGGCTGGTGGCCTCCCGCTGACCGCAAGCGCTTCTTCGCTACGTGCAACAACGATCAGCGAGGGGCAGAAGAGGCCGCCATGTTCTGGTCGGCGGCCCAGGAGGCGAGGATGCGCAGCCGCTCGTGGGTGGGAGAGTCGGGGGCGGCAGTCCAGACGGTGAGGTGCTGGTCGGGGTCGGTGTTGGCGGTGAGGGTGTCCCAGTCCAGGACGAGTTCTCCGACGACCGGATGGTTGAGGGTCTTCGTGCCCACGGTGCGGGCCGCCACCTTGTGATCGCCCCACCACTGGGCGAACTGCTGGTCCCGCGTGGACAGTTCACCGACCAGCTCGATCAGACGCGGTTCCTGGGGATACTTCGCCGCCTCCATCCGCAGCTGTGCCACGGCGATCTGCGCCGATGCCTTCCAGTCCGCGTACAGGCTGCGCATCGCCGGATCGGTGAAGATGAGCCGCGGGTAGTTGCGGTGCTTCTCCGGGATACGGGAGAAGTCGGTGACCAGCGCGGCCGCCAGCGCGTTCCACGCCAGGATGTCCCCGCGCCGCCCCTGCACGATGGCCGGGGTGGCGGTGAGATCGTCCAGCACGCGTTGCAGCTGTGGCTGAACCTTCTGCCTGCCATGGCGCCGGGTGCGGGTGGTGGTCTTGCCCGCGAGCTGGAAGAGGTAGCCGCGCTCGTCGTCGTCCAGGTGGAGGACGCGGGCGAGGGTGTCCAGCACGGGAGCGGACGCCTGCATACGGCCCTGCTCGAGCCGGGTGTAGTAGTCCGTGCTGATCGAGGCGAGCTGGGCGACCTCCTCGCGGCGCAGCCCGGCCACCCGGCGGGGCCCGCCCGTCTCCGGCAGCCCGACCGTACGCGGGCTCAGCTCCGAACGGCGCTTCTTGAGGAACTCTCCCAGCTCATTGAGGGGGACGTTGCTGGTCATGCTTCCCAGCATTTCATCGATCGCACCCGGGGAAGAGGGGAGAGTTTCCTCCCAGGATGTATCTCTCCCGGGACAGATCCCTCCGCTTTTCGCGCCTGCGCTCGCGGGGGAGGCTCGATTTCCAGCAGCCGTCCATTCCCCCGTTCCATTCCCCCGTTCCCTGCCCTGCTCCGTAGGAGCTCGATTCGTCCCCTGCTTGAAGGCGGGGGCATCCTGGAAGGAGACCAGGTGACCACTTTCGCGTTGGTCGGCGCCGGTGCCGGCCTCGGACTCGCCACCGCCCGCCGCTTCGGAAGCGCCGGCCACACCGTCGCCCTCATCTCCCGCAACAACCAGCACCTGGACGACCTCACGGCCGAGCTGACCCGCGACGGCATCCAGGCCCGCGGGTTCACCGCCGACGTGCTCGACATCGAGTCCCTGGATGCCGCCCTGTACGCGGCCGGAACCTCACTGGGGACCATCGAGATCCTCCAGTACAGCCCCGTGCCCCGAGGCGACTTCATGAAGCCGGTCCTCGACACCAGCGCCGACGACCTCGACGCCCCGCTCGGCTTCTCCGTCAAGGGTCCCGTCACCTGCGTGAACGCCGTCCTGCCCGGCATGCGGGAACTCGGCCGCGGCACCCTGCTGTTCGTCAACGGCTCCAGTGCCGTACGCCCCAACCCGAACGTCGCCGGCACCTCGGTCGCCTTCGCCGCCGAGAGCGCGTACGCCCGCATGCTCCACGACACCCTCGCCCCGGAGAACATCCACGCCGCGCAACTGATCATCCCCGGAGCCATCCGCCCCGACGCCGAGCACAGCAACCCCGAGGCCCTGGCCCAGCGCCTGTACGACATGCACGACAAGCGCGACGGCTTCCGGCACTACTCCGAGCCCCTCCCCGACTGAACCCCCTGACAGGTCCACCGCCATGAACATTCGCATCACCATCGACGGCACTCCGGTCGACGCGACACTCAACGACAGCCCGGCCGCCCGCGATTTCGCCGCCCAGCTCCCCCTCAACCTGAACCTGACCGACTTCCACGGGAACGAGAAGATCGCCGACCTGCCCCGCGGGCTGTCCACCTCCGGCGCCCCGAGCGGAGTCCATCCCCGTACTGGCGACCTCGCCTACTACGCCCCCTGGGGCAACCTCGCCCTCTTCTACCGCGACGGCTCGCCCAGCGCGGGCAAGGACCTCATCATCCTGGGCCACATGCCTGAAGGTGCCACCAAGCAGCTCGCCGACAACGCCGAGGTCGACGTCACCATCGAAGACGCCTCCTGACCCTGCCGCTCAAGCGGAGAGCGCGCGCATGCCTTACGCCTCCGGGCGCACCCCCCGGCATGCGGGCAGGCGCAACAACGAGACCCCGACCACAGAACAGTCCGCGGTGCAACCCGCGATGGGAGAGCACGACATGAACCCCACCTACGACTTCACCGGCCAGGTCGCCCTCGTCACCGGAGCCGGCTCCGGCATGGGCCTGGCCACCGCCCGCGCCTTCGCCGAGTCCGGAGCCGCCGTCGCCCTCACCGACATCGACGAAGCCGCCCTGAACGCAGCCGCGAAGGAGCTCACGGAGGCGGGCCACCGAGTCCTCGCCCTCACCTGCGACGTCAGCGACGAGGAGCAGGTCGCCGCCGCGGTCGACCGCACGGTCGAGACCTTCGGCCGACTCGACATGGCCTACAACAACGCCGGTATCCAGATCCCGGCGAGCGACGCCGCCGAGGAGCCCGCCGAGAGGTTCGACCGCGTCAACGCCATCAACCTCCGCGGTGTGTGGGCGTGCATGAAGCACGAGCTGCGGCACATGCGCACCCAGGGCGGCGGTGCCATCGTCAACTGCTCCTCCCTGGGCGGCCTCGTCGGCCTGCCCGGCCGCGCCTCCTACCACGCCTCCAAGCACGGAGTGATCGGCCTGACCACCAGCACGGCCCTCGAGTACGCCCCGCGCGGCATCCGTGTCAACGCCGTCTGCCCCGGCACCATCAACACGCCCATGGTCAGCGACATGATCGCCAAGGGCGAGCTCGACCTCGCCGAGGCCGAGGCCAACCAGCCCATCAACCGGCTCGGGACGGCCGAGGAGATCGCCCAGGCCGTCTTGTGGCTGTGCAGCCCCGGAGCCAGCTTCGTGGTCGGCGTCGCCCTCCCCGTCGACGGCGGCTACGTCGCCCGATAAGGCGACCCGTCATCGATGAGCCCGTATCGATGAGCATGAGCAGCACAACGGCCGTCGCAGGGCGCCCAACCCACCGGCGGCGGAGTCCCCTTCCCACGCTTGGAGGCTGCGCCCCGCTCTCCGAGGCACAGCCCCTACGGTGTTACGGCTCGGCCCGCTCGGCGGTCCCAGTTCCCGCACCTGCGTGTCCCGCGATGCGGCGCTGCTGCCACGCGTCACGCAGTGCGGGGACGATGCCGCGCGGCAGGAACAGCACGACGAGGATGAGAAGGGCCGCGTACACGGCGTAGTTGAGGATGCTGGGGGCGCTGGCGGGCATGCCCGGCCTGGAGCCCAGGTCGTTGAGGAACTGCACGATCAGGGTGATCGCGGTGGCGCCTAGGAGCGCGCCCCAGATGGTGCCGAGCCCGCCGACGACGGCCATCACCAGGAACTGGATGGACAGCAGGACCGGGAAGGACCCCGGGTTGATGTAGCCGATGAAGAAGGCGTAGATCCCTCCGGCGAGTCCGGCGAACGCGGCGGCCAGGGTGAACACGGCGAGTTTGTAGCGGGCCACCGGCACTCCGCTGGCGCTCGCCGCCGTCTCGCTGGTGGCCAGCGCACGCAGCCCGCGGCCGGCCCGTGAGGTGACGACGTTGCGGGCGACCAGGACGGTGACGGCCACGGCAGCCCAGGCCAGGTAGGCGTAGTGGATGTCCTCGCCGAGTTCCGTACCTCCGGCGGAGAGTCGTGGGATGCCCTGCAGACCGACCGAGCCACCGGCCCAGTCCGCCTCGCCGAGCAAGGAGATGAGGATGAGCTGCAGGGCGATGGTGGCGAAGGCCAGGTGGTGCCCTCGCAGCCGCAGCAGCGGTCCGCCGATGGCGGCGGCGAACAGGGCGGCGATCAGTGGCGCCGCGGCCAGCGCCAGCAGCGGCGGCGTGCCGTGGACGCTCAGCAGGCCGGCCGCGTAGGCGCCGATGGCGTAGAACGACGCCTGGCCGATGGAGACCTGGCCCGCGTAGCCCATGAGCAGGCTCAGCCCGACGGTGACCATGGCGGACAGGGCGAGCAGGATGTACACCGAGAGCTGGCTGGCGGTCAGCATCGGAGGCAGGGCGAGGGTCACGGCCACCGCCGCGCCGGCCGCGACGAGGCCGGCCCGCCTTCCCCGGCCGGCGAAACGGGCGCCGAGGGGCCCTCGGGCGTCCGACGGCTCGTTGTCCCCCGTGCCGCCCGCGCCGCCGGGGGGCTGGGAGGCGGCCCGTTCACGGCCGGAGGTGACGGCGCTCATATCGTGCTGCCTTTCTGGTGCGGCTCTGGTGCGGCGGATACGGATCGAGCACGGACGGGGTGGCCCATGCGTGCATACGCCCGGTGTACGCGGAGGGCAGCGGGCGTCCCACAGAGGACTGATGAGGCGTCATCCGGCCTCCGCCACGACGCTGTGGGTGCGGGCCGCCTGCCCGATCATCAGCGCCAGGACCAGCCCCAGCGCCACCACGGTCTGGTACGTGGCGCTTCCATAGCCCGCGACCATCGCCTCGGCCACACCGAGGAACAGCGCACCGGCCAGAGTGCGGCCGATGTGATGCATGGACCCGACGACCGCCGCCGCGAAACCGTTGATGATCAGCGCCACGTCGGAGTCGAAGGCCATCGAGTTCATGGGCGCCAGCAGAACGCCGGCCAGACCGCCGAGAGCGCCGCCGATGGCGAAGGCGATCAGCCCCATGCGGGTGACGGAGATCCCGACGACGCGGGCCGCGTACGGGTTGGAGGAGCACGCGGAGAGGGCCTTGCCGGCGTCGGTACGTCCGAACAGCCCGGCCAGCGCGGCGAATACGGCCGCGGTGACGCCGATGATGAGCAGGTAGTGGGTCTGGATACGGGCGCCGAACACGGTCACAGCGCCGGAGAGCCCCTCGGAGGACCGGCCCTGGTCCCCCCAGAGCATGACCTCCACGGCGTACGCCAGAATGCCAAGGCCCAGGGTGACCATCAGCGCGGCCTGCGGCGAGGTGCCCCGTCGGCCGATGGCGATCACGCCGACGAGTAGTCCCACGACGGCGGCGACGGCGACCCCGAGCACTTCGGAGAGCCCGTGCGGGAGGCCGGTGTCGAGGAGCGAGATGGCGGTCAGCGCCCCGACGACGGCGAAGGTGCCCTGGGCGAAGTTGACCACGCGCGTCACCCGGTGGATGAGCACCAGCCCGCTGCCGATCAGCGCGATGCCGCAGCCGGTGCCCAGTCCGGTGATGAGGTAGACGAGGAAGTCGCTCATTTCGCCTCCCGTGTCGCGGCCCGCGCGGCCTGGACGGCGGTGTCCTGGTTGCCCCGGGCGGTCCCGGCAGTGCCGGGCGTGGGTGCGGGGTCGGCCATGGCCCGATCGCGCGGACCCGGGTCGTGCGGACCCGGGTCGTCCTGAGCGTCCGGAGGGGCCGGGAGTGCCTGGGCCTCGCCGAGGTAGGCCCGGGCGATGTCGGGGCTGGCGGCCAGGTCGGCGCTGTCGCCCTCGGCGGCGATCCGTCCCGCTTCCAGGACGTAGGCGCGGCTGCACAGGTCCAGGGCGAGCCGCGCGTTCTGCTCGATGAGCACAACGGCCGTGCCCTGCTCCCGGTTGAGCTCGGTCAGGTGCTCGGCGAGGTCGGCGACGATGAGAGGCGCGAGGCCGAGCGACAGCTCGTCGATCACGAGGACCTCCGGCCGGCTCATCAGGGCGCGTCCGACGGCGACCATCTGCTGCTGGCCTCCCGACATCCCGCCCGCCTTCCGGTCGCGTACCCGCACCAGGTCGGGAAGGAGCTCGTAGACCCATGAGGTGTCGCGCTGCTTGCGGCGGCTCTCGCCGCGTCCGCGCAGCTGCCAGGCGCCCAGGCGCAGATTGTCGTCGACGGTGAGGTCGCCGAACATCTGCCGCCCCTCGGGTACCTGGGCGATCCTGGCCCGTACCTCCACGCTGCCGGAGGCCGGTGTCAGGATTCCGGTCAGGGTGTTGACCAGGGTGGACTTGCCGGCTCCGTTGGGCCCGACGAGGGCGACCATCTCACCGGGCGCGACACGCAGCGAGACGTTGTCGAGGGCGGTCGCCGCGCCGTAGCGGACCACCAGGTCGCGTACCTCGACGACATCGACGACATCGCTCCGGGGCGGTTGCGAGGCGTTCACGCGGCCGCCTCCGTGCCCAGATACGCGGTGACGACCCGCGGGTCGGTACGTATCTCGTCCGGTGTGCCCTCGGCGATGACCCTGCCCAGGTCCAGGACGGTGACGCGGTCGGCGAGGCGGCCGACGAGGGCGACATCGTGTTCGACGAGCATGATGGTGAGTCCGTCCGCACGCAGTTGCTCGATGAGGTCGGCGAGCCGGTCCCGCTCCGCGGCCCGCAGGCCGGAGGCGGGTTCGTCGAGGAGCAGCAGGGTGGGTTCCCCGCACAGGGCGCGGGCGACCTGGAGCGCGCGCTGCTGCCCGAGCGGCAGCAGCTCTGCGGGGCGGTCCGCCCAGGCCTCGAGCCCGACCCGCCGTACCGCCTCGCGTGCCCGCTCGGCGATCAGTCGTTCCTCCCGGCGGTGGCGCGGCAGCCTGAGTGCGGCTGCCGCGAACCCTGCGCCGGTGGTGGCGTGGGCGCCCACCATCGCGTTCTCCAGCACGCTCATCCCGTGGAAGGTGCGGGCGCCCTGGAAGACGATGGCGATCCCCAGGCGGGCTCTGTGGTGGGGCGACAGCCGGTCGATGCGTCGTCCGTCGAGCCGGATCTCACCCCGCTCGGCGGGCAGTTGACCGCTGACCAGGTTGAACAGGGTCGACTTGCCCGCCCCGTTGGGGCCGATGATCCCGAGGGCGCTCCCCCGTTCTACCGTCAGGTCGACGCCGTCCACGGCGTACACCCCGCCGAACGACCGTGACAGGCCGCTCACTTGGAGCAGGGGCTCGGTCACTTGGCCACCTTCTCCAACTCGCTCTTCGACCAGACGGTCGGCACGAACCTCCCGTCGGTGACGGCGTTGACCGAGATGTAGTCGGGGGACAGGCCCGAGTGGTCCTTCTCGCTGTAGCGGTAGGTGCCGTTCGGGGTGGCGAGCGTCAGCCCCTCCATCGCCTGCCGGATCTTCTCGTGGTCGGTGCTCTTCGCCTTCTCGATGGCGGCGGCCAGCAGCTGAACCCCGGTGTATCCGTCCTGCGCGAACTGCGGCGGCGGGTAGTTGTACTTCTGCGTAAACGGCTTGTTGACGGCCTCGATGGCCTTCTTCTGGGCTCCGTCCGGGAGCATGTCGCCGACCAGGCCGATGGAACTGGCGACGATGGCACCCTCGGCGGCCTTGCCGGCCGGGTCGAGCCACAGCTTGCTGGCCTGGGAGCCGGTGAAGGAGATCGGGATGTCCAGTCCCGAGGCGGCGTACTGCTTGGTGAGGACGACGGAGGCGGGGCCGGTCACCCACACCGCGAGCGCCTGGGCGTCGGTGCCCTTGACGTGCGTGAAGACGGCGCTGAAGTCGGACGCGGTGCTCTGGATCTCCTCGGTGGCGACGACCTTGATGCCGTACTCACCGGCCTTCGCCTTCATCGCCTTGTAGCCGGCGGTCGGATACGCGGTCTTGGTGTCGTAGGCCACGGCCAGCTTGCTGACGCCCTCCGACTTGTAGTACTGCAACAGCCGCTCGGCGTAGTCGGAGGCCAGGGCCGGTACGACGAAGACGTAGGGGTGGACGGGCGCCACCTGCTCGTCGGCCGGACTCAGGGAGATGTACGGGATCTCCGCCCGGTCCACCGCGGGCAGCGTGGCCAGCGCCGACCCTGCGGACGGTGAGCCGAGCACCGCGGTCACGCCCTGGTCCTTGAACGCGTTGAAGGCCAGTACGGACTGGTCGGGCAGGCTCTTGTCGTCCTTGACCGTCAGCTCCAGCTTCCGTCCGAGGACCCCGCCGTCCTTGTTGATCTGCTTGACCGCCAGTTCGGCGGCCTTGCGGCCCTCGGTTCCGAGGGTCTGGAGCTGACCGGTGAGCGAGGTGATCATGCCGATGTCGATCGGGCCGTCATCGGCGGAGGAGGACGCGGACGAACCACCTCCGCACGCTGTGACGGTGAGCGCCAGACCGATGGTGAGAGCGGCAAGGGGCGTACGAGGGCGCACGGGAACCTCCCGGATACGGAGCGGGAACGGCATGGGGAAAGGACACACGCACCCGGAGGACACCCGGCGTGCACGAAAACGATGCGCGAAGAGTCGTTCTGCGGGCCTTTGCGGCTTGCGGCCCGTTCGACGGGTTGAACTTAAGCCGCGCCCACATGACCGTCAACACATCAAGCAAATATTCTTGGACTCAAGTCCAAATGTACTCTCGAGTCCGCCGACAACCAGGACGAGACCGAGGCGCCGCAGGGCCGGCCACGAACCGGGTGGGGCCGCCGCCCGTCATCGACGGGACACCGACGAACGCACCGCCTGCGGGAGCTGCGGCCATGACGCCCCTGCGGCGCTCCCCCGCCTCTCCGCGCCGGTCACGGATGCGCGAGGATGCCCAGCAGGATGATGTCGAGCGCCCCATCGAGGCGGCCGGGCAGGTCGAACGGCGCCGGCTCCTCGCGGATCCAGCGCAGGACCGAGGAGAAGTAGCAGGACGCGAGCAAAGCACCGGCCTGCTCAGGGTCGACCCGCGACCGGATCTCTCCGCGCTGCCGCCCCTCCTCGACGATCTTCGCGAGTTCGGTTTCCAGGGAGGGGTCCTGAAGCAGGCGGCCGAAGCGTGCGGAGGCGTCCATCAGGACCGTGGTCTCCGCACGGGAGGCGACGTTGAGGTCGGCCATCTCCCCCAGGTAGCGGCGCAGCCGGTCGCCGACCGGCAGGTCCTCGGCGTGCTCCTGGCCGAGGATGACCGCGACCCGGGCCCGGCGGCGGACGCCCCACTCCTCCAGGAAGCCGACCTTCTGTGAGAAGTGGTTGAAGACGGTGGCTCGGGCGACGTCGGCGGACTCGGCGATCTGCTCCATGGTCGTCGCCTCGTAGCCCTGGGCGACGAACAGCCCCACTGCGGCGCTGTAGAGCTGGTCGCGCACCTGCTGTCGCTTCCGCTCGCGGCGCCCGAGGGGCGGGGCGTCCTGTGCGGGTGCGCCTCCCGCCTCAGAGATCGTCATGGGCCCAGTACAGCACAGGCGTACACAGGTATTGACCCTCCGCGAGCCACGTCTTTAGATTACGCCCCATGAATGGACTCAAGTCCATCGATGGATCTCAGTCTCGAATTTGCTGCTTCGGGACGTGGAGGAGGCAGCGTGGCTTCCGTACTTTCCCCAGTCGGCCGGATCGACCTCGGCCATGGCTGTCATGCGTGGGTACCGGGTGCGGCCGGATGGGGGATGAGCAACGCCGGGCTGGTCACCGGCCGGGGCGAGTCCCTGCTCGTCGACACCCTCTACGACCTGCGCCTCACCCGGGCCATGCTCGAGGGGCTGGCGCCGGTGACCGACGCCGCGCCCGTCTCGACCGTGGTCAACACCCATGGCAATGGCGACCACTGGTTCGGCAACCAGCTCGTGGCCCACGCCGAGATCATCGCGGCCCGCGGCTCGCTGACCGACATGCGGCAGGTGGGCCCGGCCGAGATGCGGGCACTGACCGGCGCGGACACTGCCGCGGGCCGGTTCGCCCGCCGGATCTTCGGCCGCTTCGACTACTCCGGCGTCCGGCCAGTGCTTCCGCACCGGGTCTTCGACGGCGAGACGGTCCTGGACATCGGCGGGACGGAGGTCCGTCTGATCGACGTGGGCCCCGCACACAGCGCCGGGGACACGATCGTCCATGTCCCGCGTGCGCGGACCGTCTACACCGGAGACATCGTGTTCGCCGGCTCCACACCCGTCATATGGCACGGCCCGTTCACCAACTGGCTCACCGCCTGCGACCTGCTCCTCGGCCTCGACGTGGACATCGTCGTGCCCGGCCACGGCCCGGTCACCACGAAGGAGGCGGTCCGCACCGTCCGCGACTATCTGTCGTACGTCCACGAAGAGGCCAGCGCCCGCTTCGGCGCGGGAATGCCCGCCGAGGCGGCCGGACGCGACATCAGTCTCGGACGCTTCGCCGACCTCGACGAGAGCGAACGCCTCGCCGTCAACGTGCACACCGTCTACCGCGAGCTCGACCCCTCGCTGCCCCCGCTCGACGGCCCCCAGCTCTTCGGCCGCATGGCCGACCTCGCCTGCCCCTGCCCCGGCCTCTGAGCCGCGTCAGCCCCGGGGTCCACTGCCTGGCCGTATCGCCTCGCTCTGCCCCCGGACCCGCCAAGGAGAAGACATGGTCACCAGCACCGTCCACGGCACACCCGCCGTACCTTCCGGCGGCCCGCCCGCCCGGCACACCGGCACCGTCAGCGCTCGATGCCCGGCGATCCGCCCCGCCTGGACCGGCCCCGCCCCGACCGAGGCGGAGGGGAGCGCGGCGTGAAGTTCGCGACCTTCGTGCACGACGGGAAGCGGCAGGCGGGAGTAGTCGCCAACGAACAGGTCCACCCCTTCGAGCACCCCGCCGAGCTGCTGGACCTGATCGTCGAGGGCGAGAAGTGCCTTCGCAGGGCGGGAGAACGCGCCCTGACCGGCTCACTGTCGGTACCCGTGGCCGACGTCCGGCTGCTGCCGCCGCTCCAGCCGCCCACCGTCCGCGACTACATGACCTTCGAGAGCCATGTCGCGGGTGTCGCCCGGGGATACGGTGACACCGTCCCCGAGGAGTGGTACGCGGCACCCGCGTTCTACTTCACCAACCCGTACGCGACGATCGGCGCCCATGACGACGTACCGGTGCCACCCGGCTGCCTCCGCTTCGACTTCGAACTGGAAGTGGCCGCCGTCATCGGCAAGGCCGGCCGGGACCTGACCCCCGAGCAGGCTCGGGAGCACATCATCGGCTACACGATCCTCAACGACTGGTCCGCCCGCGACCTCCAGGGCCGCGAGATGAAGGTCAAACTCGGTCCGGCCAAGGGCAAGGACACCGCCACCACGCTCGGCCCCTGGCTGGTCACCACCGACGAACTCGAACCCCACCGCAACGCGGAGGGCTTCCTCGACCTGGCCCTCACCGTCCAGGTCAACGGCGAGACGATCGGGCGGGACAGGCTGGCCAACATGGCCTGGACGTTCGAGGAGATGGCGGCGTACGCCTCCCGCGGCACATGGATCCGCCCCGGCGACGTCCTCGGCTCCGGTACCTGCGGCAACGGCGGCTGCCTGGCCGAACTCTGGGGCCGCGACGGAGAGTTCGAACCCCCGCCCCTCGCCCCCGGCGACACCGTCACCATGACCGTGGAGAGCATCGGCACCGTCAGCAACACCGTCATCGAGGGCGCCCACCCTGTCCCCCTACGTTCGGCTCGCCGACGGCTGCCATGACGTGGACGCCCCCATGGAGCGGGCGCCGGCTCCACCGGGGGTGGACACCGAGGCGTATCCGTCCAACCCCTGACCAGCCCTTTCACGGAAGTCCTTCCGCCTGGCAGAAGCCGCCTTGCGCACCCACCGCGGCCATCACGACTCTGAGTCCAATCACGGCACGCGGGGCGACGGCGCCCCGCCGACAGGGACGGGACCGCCCATGCCTCATATGACCGCTTTCGCCAGGAACCAGTGGTACGTCGCCGCCTACTCCCACGAGGTCAGCCGCGAGTTGCTCGGCCGTACGATCCTGGGGGAACCGCTCGTCTTCTACCGGACCGAGGAGGACGGGACGCCCGTCGTGCTGCACGACCGGTGTGTGCACCGCCGCTACCCGTTGTCCGAGGCCCCGACCCGGCTCGACGGCGACAAGATCGTGTGCGGCTACCACGGTTTCACGTACGACACCACCGGCACCTGTGTGTACGTGCCCGGGCAGAAGCGGGTGCCGCGGACCGCGCGCGTCGCCTCGTACCCCGTCGTCGAGCAGGACTCCCTGATCTGGGTGTGGATCGGCGACGCGGCCCTCGCCGACCCGCAGACCATCCCGCGGGCGAAGCACCTCGACTCCCCCGGCTGGACCACCGTCCGCGGCATGGAGCCGATCGACGCCGACTACGGGCTCCTCGTCGACAACCTCCTCGACCTCTCCCACGAGACGTACCTCCACGGCGGATACATCGGCACGCCTGAGGTCGCCGAGACGCCGATCACCACCGAGGTCGACGAGGGCGCGGGCATCGTGCGGGTGAGCCGGCACATGGACGACGCCGAATGCCCCCCGTTCTATGCCAAGTCGACCGGCATCACCGGCCGGATCAACCGCTGGCAGGACATCGAGTACCACGCGCCCTGCCTGTACCTGCTGCACAGCCGCGTCGCTCCGGTCGGTGTGCTGCCCGAGGCGGACGGCAGCGACCCGGGCGGCTTCCACACCGAAGTCACGTACTGCATCACGCCGTCCGGCGACGGCAAGGTGTACGACTTCTGGGCGGTCTCGCGCGACTGGGCGACGGAAGACGACGAGGTCACGGAGTTCCTGGCGGGCAACAACCGCACGGTCGTCATGCAGGACGTCACCGCCCTCAACCTGCTGCAGAAGACCCTCGGTACCGAGCGCCACGGCTACCAGGAGCTGAGCATCAACATCGACACCGGCGGCCTGGCCGCCCGCCGTATCCTCGCCCGGCTGGTCGAGGAGGGCGACAAGCCCATGGAGAAGGTTCATTGAATCCTCCCCCAGCCGAAGCAGGGGGATTCCTGGCTCACGCCGCCCGCGAGTCAGCGACCCGACAGGTCTTCCACGATCAACACCAGCTGGGTTGAAACCAGCCCGGGTTCGTACCGCAAAGCTTGGAGGTGCATGTGCTGTCTTGGCTCTCGATCAGCACGGCGTGCGCGCTTGGTTCTCGCAACGCACGGCAGTCAGCTTACCCGACCGTGTGGGCGGTCCGAGGCACCCTCGGAGGAACCAGGTGAGCAATCCCACCGGCGAGATCTACCGCATCGACTGGCTCCCGGGCACCGACGTCCTGCACGGCACCTGCCACTGCGGCGCCGAGCAGACCGCCCAGGACCCGATCGCGATGTGGGAGTGGATGCTCGGCCACCCCGAAGGCCACGCCCCTCAGGGCAAGGTCTCCCCAGGTAACGTCTCGCAAGGAAACGGCTCATGACCCCGTACGAAGCCGAACTCGTCGTCGACCGCCGGGACGTGGCGGCCGACGGCGTGCTCGCCCTCAGCCTCCGCCATCCGCTGGGCGAGGAACTCCCCGCCTGGGAGCCGGGCGCGCACATCGACGTGCTGCTCGCCCCTGACCTGGAGCGGCAGTACTCGCTGTGCGGCGACCCGGCCGACCGGCACACGTGGCGGATCGCGGTCCTCCGGGAGCCCGACGGGCGCGGCGGATCCGCCCATGTGCACGAGCAGTTGACGGCGGACGACAAGGTCCGCGTACGCGGCCCGCGCAACCACTTCGCCCTGGCGACCGCCCCCCGCTACCGCTTCATCGCCGGCGGCATCGGCATCACCCCGATCCTGCCGATGCTGGCCGCGGCCGAGGCGACGGGCGCCGAGTGGACGCTGCTGTACGGCGGGCGCACCCGCGACTCCATGGCGTTCACCGAGGAGTTGGCGCGGTACGGCGACAAGGTACGGATCGCTCCGCAGGACGAGACGGGACTGCTGGACCTGGACACGGCTCTCGCCGACCCGGCCTCGGACACGCTCATCTATTGCTGTGGCCCCGGCCCGCTCCTGGACGCGGTCGAGGCGCGGTGCGGGGTGTGGCCGAAGGGGGCGCTGCATGTCGAGCGCTTCGAGCCGAAGGCCCAAGAGCCGGGCGAGAACACCGAGTTCGAGGTCGTGCTCGAGCGGTCGGGCCACACACTGACCGTCCCCGCAGACGTCTCCGTGCTCGACACCGTACGAGCCGCCGGCGTCGAAGTGCTCTACTCCTGCACCGAGGGCACCTGCGGCACGTGCGAGACCGACGTCATCGAGGGCACCCCCGACCACCGTGACTCCGTCCTCACCGACGAGGAGCGGGAGGCCGGGGAGACCATGCTCATCTGTGTGTCCCGGTGTGCCGGGAAGCGTCTCGTGCTGGACCTGTGAGACCGGTGACCCGCAGGTCGGCCTCGATCCGGGCGACCGTGGCCAGCAGCGGGGGCAGCAGGTCACGGCGTACGGACTCGACCGAGTTGCGGGCGGCGTGCACGGGAACGTTGACCGCCGCCACGACCTCGCCGTCCCGGTCACGCACCGGGACGGCGACGGAACGCAGCCCCTCCTCCAGTTCCTGGTCGACGATCGCGTACCCCTGACGGCGTACCCGGCGCAGTTCGGCGCGCAGTGCTCCGGCCGAGGCGAGTGTGCGGGAGGTCAGCGGGCGCAGATCGGCGCGGGACAGCCGGGCGTCGATCTCCTCGTCCGGCAGATGCGCCAGGATCACGCGGCCGACCGACGTCACATGCGCCGGGAAGCGGGTGCCGACGGTGATCGTCGCGGTCATGATGCGCCGCGTGGGTACGCGCGCCACGTAGACGATGTCGTCGCCGTCGAGGACGCACAGGGACGACGACTCCCGTATCTGCGCGACGAGTTGATCCAGATGGGGCTCGGCGATCTCCGGCAGGGTGAAACTGGACAGGTACGAGTAGCCGAGTTCCAGGACGCGCGGGGTGAGCCGGAACATCCGCCCGTCCGTGTGGACGTATCCCAGGTCGACGAGCGTGAGCAGGAAGCGGCGGGCGGCGGCGCGGGTCAGTTCGCAGGAGCGTGCCACGTCGCTCAGGGTCAGTTCCGGATGTTCGGCGTCGAAGGCGCGGATGACCGCGAGGCCGCGCTCGAAGGACTGCACGAAGTGCGGGGCGCGGGCTTCAGCGGGCATGTTCGCCTCCACGAGGACGCACGGGCGTGCGTTCTGTACGCACGAGGGTGCGCTGTGCGCACGCTAGGAGCACGCTTCGGCAACTGTCAACGACTCGCACGTCTCAAGCATTGACCATCTTGATGCAGGCGTTCTACGTTCGCGGCTGAGCACTACTGTGCGGTGTGCGCACAGCCCGCCCTCCCGGCACTGTCCCATTAGGGGGAGTCATGCGTCGTCTGCTCATCGGCCTGACGGTCTCAGCGGTGTTCGTCACCGCGTCGGCCTGTGGCTCGTCCAATTCCAGCGATTCGGCCGGGGACACCGCGGCCGACGGCACCACCACCGTCAAGGTCGGGATCATTCCCATCCTGGACGTCGCCCCCGTCTATCTGGGCCAGAAGAAGGGCTTCTACAAGAAGCGCGGCCTCAAGCTGGAGCTGACGCCAGCCCAGGGCGGGGCCGCGATCGTGCCCGGTGTCCTCAACAACGAGTTCCAGTTCGGCTTCAGCAACACGACGTCCCTGCTGGTCGCCCAGTCCAAGAAGGTGCCCGTCAAGGTCGTGGCGAACGGTGTCGCCTCCACCGCCGAGGAAGGTGCCGACTTCATGGGCACCACGGTGAAGAAGGGCAGCCCGATCAAGTCCCCCAAGCAGCTGGAGGGCAAGAAGGTCGCGGTCAACTCGCTGAACAACATCTGCGACACCTCGATCAAGGAGTCGGTCCGCAAGGACGGCGGCGACGCCTCCAAGCTCAAGTTCGTCGAGATGCCCTTCGACCAGATGCCCGCCGCACTCGAGAACGACGATGTCGACGCCGCCTGCACGCCGGAGCCCGCACTCTCCACCGTCAAGGAAGCGGGCGGCACAGCCATCGCGGCGAGCTTCTACGACGTGGACCCGAACCTCACCGTGGCCATGTACTTCACCTCCCAGCAGTACGCGAAGCAGAACCCGGAGCTGGTGAAGAAGTTCCAGGAGGCCACCGCCGAGTCCCTCGAGTACGCCGACAGCCACCCGGACGAGGTCCGCGAGATCGTCGCCACGTACACGAAGATCCCGCCGACCCTGCTGGAGAAGCTGACCCTCCCCCACTGGCCGGCCGAGCCGAACCGCGCCTCCATCGAGCGGCTGGCCGAACTGGCAAAGCAGGACGGCCAGTTGAAGGAAGACCCCGACCTGGACGCGCTACTGCCGTGAAAGCCGAAACCGCCCTGCTGGGCACGGCCGGATTCGCGGGCTTCCTCGTCCTGTGCGAGGCGGTCCCGCGAACCGGCATCCTCTCCGAGGACTACTTCCCCCCGGTCACCCGCATCGCCGACGCGCTGGTCACCGAGCTCGGCGACCAGGCGTTCTGGACCGCGCTCGGGGACACGCTCACCGGCTGGGCACTGGGCCTCGCGATCGCGGTGACCGCCGGAATCCTCGCGGGCGTGCTGATCGCGGTCACGCCGTACCTGCGCGAGGCGACCGCCTCCACGATCGAGTTCCTGCGCCCGATCCCGTCGGTCGCACTGATCCCGCTCGCGGTGCTGCTCTACGGCACGGAGCTGCAGTCGGTGCTCCTGTTGGTGGTGTACGCCTCGTTCTGGCAGGTGCTGATCCAGACGCTGTACGGCGTCCAGGACGTCGACCCGGTCGCCGACGAGACGGCCCGCTCGTACGGCCTGGGCACCTGGGCCCGGGTCCGCCACGTCCTGTGGCCCACGGCCCTGCCGTACATCATGACGGGTGTGCGGCTGGCCGCCGCGGTCGCCCTCATCCTGGCGGTGACCGCCGAACTGGTCATCGGCGCCCCGGGCTTGGGCCGACGTATCGCCGTCGCCCAGAGCTCACAGGCGGTGCCGGACATGTACGCGCTGGTGGTCGTCACCGGCGTACTCGGCCTGCTGATCAACGTGGGCGCACGCACGGTGGAACGCCGCGCGCTGGCCTGGCACCAGTCGGTACGCGGGGAGGTGGCGGTGTGAAAAACCTGGCTCTCCGCCTCTTCTTCGTCCTGGCGCTGCCCCTGATCCTGGTGATCGCCTGGTGGTTCGCCTCCGACAGCAGCACGGACGTGTACTGGCCGCCGCTGCACACGATCCTCACCACGTTCCCGGACGTGTGGACGGGTGAGCGGCTGAGCGACGACGTCCTGCCCAGTCTGCTGCGCCTGCTGGCCGGTTACACGGCGGCGGCCGTCGTGGGCGTCGCGCTGGGCACGGTCATCGGCTCGTACCGCCGAGTCCGGGCCGTGTGCGAACCGGTCCTGGAGTTCCTGCGGGCGGTGCCGCCGCCCGTGCTCGTCCCGGTCATCATGCTGTTCGCGGGCATCGGCGACACGATGAAGATCGCCGTGATCGCGAGCGGCTGTGTGTGGCCGATCCTGCTGAACACGGTCGAGGGCGTACGGGCGGTGGACTCGGTGATGTCCGAGACGGCCCGCTCGTACGGCATCACGGGCTCCGCCCGCCTGCGTCACGTGGTCCTGCGGTCGGCGAGCCCGCAGATCTTCGCGGGGCTGCGGCAGGCGCTGTCCATCGGCATCATCCTGATGGTCATCAGCGAGATGTTCGCCGCCAGCAACGGGCTCGGCTTCACCATCGTCCAGTTCCAGCGCAACTTCGCCATCCCCGACATGTGGACCGGCATCCTGCTGCTCGGCCTCCTGGGCTTCGTTCTCTCCGTCCTCTTCCGACTGGTCGAGCGACAGGTGCTCGGCTGGTACCACGGTCTGCGCGACACCTCCCGGCGGTCGTCGTGACGCTTGCGAAAGGGCAGTCCATGCTGGACGTACGAGGCCTGAAGAAGGTCTACGAGGGTTCCGGTCGCCGCGTGGAAGCGGTGCGCGACCTCACGTTCACCGTCGACGCGGGCGAACTCGTCTGCCTGGTCGGGCCGTCGGGCTGCGGCAAGACGACGCTGCTGAAGTGCATGGGCGGACTGCTGACGCCCACCTCGGGCGAAGTCCTGCTGGGCGGTCGCCCAGTGAGCGGCCCGCCGCCCGGGATGGCGTTCGTCTTCCAGGAGTACGGGCGCAGCCTCTTCCCCTGGATGCGGGTGCGGGACAACGTCGAACTCCCCCTGAAACAGAAGAAGTTGAGCCCGTCGCGGCGGCGCGAGCTGGTCGCCGACGCCCTGGAGTCGGTCGGTCTCACCGACGCCGCGGGCGCCTACCCGTGGCAGCTGTCGGGCGGTATGCAGCAACGGGTGGCGATCGCCCGCGCGCTGGCATACGAGCCGGATGTCCTGCTCATGGACGAGCCGTTCGCGGCGGTCGACGCCCAGACGCGCGCCGACCTGGAGGACCTGGTGCGGGGCCTGTGGCAACAGCGGGGCATCACGATCCTCTTCGTGACCCACGACATCGACGAGGCGGTGTACCTCGGCGAGCGGGTCCTGATCCTCTCCACCTCCCCGACCGTCGTCCAGGAGCAGCTGAAGGTCGATCTGCCCGCCGAGCGCGACCAGTTGCACACCCGGGTGGCCCCACGCTTCGCCGAGCTGCGAACGCACGTGTACGAGCAGATCCAGGCGGCGAAGCGCGGCAAGGCGGCGGACCTGGAGGACGTGAAGGACATGAAGGCGGACGCGCCTCCAACTCACTGAAACCTGAACGCGCCCCGTGAGGGGCACGAAGCTGTGACATGCCCTGTCGGTCACCTGGCCCAGGGCGGTAGCGGTCCGTCACCCTGCTGGGATTCCGCCCCCATGTGGGGATTGAGCACGTCATCACGGTTGGCGGCCTGGAGCTGGTACATCTGCGCGTATCTGCCGCCCAGCCGCATCAGGTGCTCGTGCGTGCCGGCCTCGACGACCTGTCCGGAGTCCAGCACGTAGATGCGGTCGGCCGAGCGCACCGACAGCAGGCGGTGAGTGATCAGCAGGACCGTCCGGCCGACGAAGAGTTCCCGCATGCCCTCGTACAGCTCGTGTTCGGCGCGGGCATCGAGGGATGCGGTCGGCTCGTCGAGTACGACCAGGGGTGCGGCGCGGAAGAAGGCGCGGGCCAGCGCGATGCGTTGCCACTGCCCGCCGGAGATGTCGGTGCTGCCGGAGAAGATGGTCCCGAGGACGGTGTCGTACCCCTGAGGCAGATCGGCGATGAACTGGTCGGCGCGGGCCTGCGCGGCGGCCATCATGATCGCTTCGCGGTCGTCGATCTGGTTCACCCGGCCCACGCCGATGTTGTCGGCGACGGAGAACAGGTAACGGCCGAAGTCCTGCATCAGGACCGCGATGGATTCGCGTATCTCCTCGGGATCCACCGTGGCCAGATCGCAGTAGTCCCACCAGACGCACCCCTGCTGGGGTGAGTAGAGATTGCACACGAGTTTGGCCAGCGTGGTCTTGCCCGATCCGTTCTCACCCACCAGTGCGACGATTTCGCCGCGGTTCAGCCTCATCGACACCTCGCTGATCGCCGGCCGGTCCGCTGCGGGGTAGGTGAAGGTCACGTTGTCCACGTAGATGGTGGTGAAGTCGCGCGGCGCCGGACGGAGGGCGGACCGGCGACGCTCCAGGCCGGGCAGGAGTGCCCGGAAGGCCCGGTAGTCCTCCAGGAACACGGCACTGTCATAGAGCTGACTGACCGTCAGCCCCATGCCGCCCAGTGCGCCTCCCAACTGCATGACGACGAAGACGGCGGAGCCGGCGGCAGCCGGCGAGATGCTGCCGCGCAGGGCCAGCGCCGCGACGGTACCGATCCCGGCCGTCAGCACGGCCCCGGCCGCCAGGGCGCCGAACAGCTGGCCCGGCAGTGCCCGGACCGCGAGGTGCTTCAGTGCCGTGTATCGCTGCACGAACAGCCGCTGGCTGAGTTCCCGCAGGTATCCGGCCAGTCCGTAGGCCTGCACCTCGACGGCCGAGCGGCGGCTCATCAGCAGACCGCGCAGATAGACGCGCCGATGCTCGTGCTCGCTGAGCGTCACGGTCAGCTGGTACGCCCGGCGGGACGACGCGGCGTTGGCCCACAACAGCGGGATGACAGCGAGGAACAGCAGGGGAACCAGGGGCGGAAACACCGCGAGCAACACCGCGGAGAGACTCACCACGGAGCTGACCGAGCCGATCAGCGCGAGCAGGCTGTTGGATATCTGCGTCGGCCGGGTACTGGCACCCTTCGCACGCTCCATTCGATTGTGGAACTCGGGCCGGTCGAACTCCGCCGGGTCGGCCTCGACCGCCACGTCCAGCAGCCGTTCGAAGGTGTACCAGGTCACCCGCTGTGTCAGCAGCAACCGCAGGTTCGCCTGGAGCAGTTGAGTGGCCTGGGTGAGCACCAGCACGCCGGCCAGTACACCGAGTTCGGTCGAGAGCCGGGAGACCAGGCCGGGCAGCGACAGGGAGGCCGCGCTCGCGTCGGGCACCACGAGACGGCCGACGATCCGGCCCAGCAGCGTGAGAAGCGCCGCCTGCCCGACCGCGTTGAGGATCTGCAGTAGCACGAGGACGGCGGTCAGTGCCGGAGCGGCCCGCATGAGCAGCCCCAGGGAACTGGCCATGACAGCCGGCAGTCGGCCGATCCGCACGCGCGTCCCGGAGTCTCCGGCAGCCGAGCCCGGGGAGGGTGCGCCCTTGGCCGTCCGCGCCCTCCCCGCCCTGCCGTCGTCGTACGCCTGCCGGCGGCGGCGCCCGGATCGATGCCGTCCGGGACTCACCGGGACCACTCCCCGCCAGTGCGGTGCTCCCCGTGCTCAGGGACGGCAACCCGCGGCCCAGGGGCGGAAGTCCACGCCGCTGTCAGTCCGGCCATACCGCCTGCTCTCTCCGCCATCGCGGTCCCGCGCCCGGCTAGCGTGCCGCCGCCGCGGCGGCACGGACGTCGACGTACCCGCCGGGGAATCCGTCGGACGTCATGCGCACGGGTCGTACGCCGCTCAGTGCCAGCCCCACCAAGCGGCCGTCGATCTCCAGCACGAGCCGCTGTTCGACGAGTTCAGCGAGGGCGTCGTCGATCTGCCGCTGCGAAACGTCCAGGGAGTGGTCGCGGCGGAGCACCTCGCGCAGCCGCTCCGGCCGGGGGGCCGCGTCACACGCGAGACACACGGCGCGGGCCACATCCGTCAGCCTGGTCTGCGACGGCCCGGCACCGCTGCGGGTGTCGGTGATCCACAGTCCGTCGTCCCGGTCGGCCATGGTCAGCGCCGGTTGCGGGTCGCCGCGTTGCGCTTGCTGCCAGCGGGATACGGCCTTTCGGAGTGCGTCGATTCCCGGACGCGATGCGGGGGCACCTGGCGGACCGGGGTCCGTCGGCCGATCGATGCCGAGCGTCGTGTCGGCGGCGAAGAAGTAGGTCAGGTCCTGCAGATCGGCCGTGCTCACCGGGTAGACGTCCCGCATGGACAGCACAGGGCTGAGCACCAGACCACGCCGGTGCGCCTCCTGCTCATAGACGCTGTACCGGTCGTACCGCAGCCGGGTGATGCCGCTCGGCGGCTGCAGATGCTCCAGCAGCGGGATCCAGCGGGCCATCTGCGTGTACGCCTCGTCCTGCTCGTCGGGGAAGTCCCAGATGATGTTCCAGAACATCCGCACTCCGAACTCGCGGGCCCACTTGAGCAGTTGGACGTTCTGCCAGCCGGTCACCCCCTTGTCCATCAGCTGCAGGATGTCGGTGTGCAGGCTCTCGATCCCCGGCTGCACCCAGGTGACGCCGGCGTCCGCCAGCCCCTTCACCTGACGGCGGTTCAGATTCGCCTTCACCTCGAAGAACAGACTCCGCCGGGAGGCGCCCTCGTCGGCCAGGGCCTGCATGAGCGTCGGGAAGTAGCCCATGTCGAGGATGTTGTCGACGAACTCGAAGGCCGTCACGCCGTGCCGCCGCTCCAGCTCGTGCAACTCCTCCAACACCCCCTGCGGCGACTTGGAGTTGAAGACCATGCTGCTGCCGTTCAGCCCGCAGAACGTGCACTGATGGCGGTCGCCCCACCAGCAGCCGCGGGAGGACTCCACGAGCAGACCGGGCGTGATGTACGCGCCCACCGAGAGCCCGGCCAGTTGCTCGAACCAGTCCTCGTACGCCGGTGGCGGCAGCGTGTCCAGGTCACGGAACATCGTGCGGGGCAAGCGTGTGGTGCCCGTCCCGGTGCGGTGCGCCGGACCGAGAACGCCCTGGGGCAATGCCTCCGCCGGTACGTCCCGCCCGTGCTCCAGTACCAGCCGGCACAGGGGGGTGATGATCCCGTCCGCCTCGCCGGAGACCACGTAGTCCACCCAGGGAAAGCAGCGGTGCGTCGCCTCGCCCATCACCGTCTCGCAGTTCGCCCCGCCCAGCAGGGTGACCACCGTCGGGTCCAGCTCACGGACCCGCCGCAGCAGCGCCAACGACGCCACATGCTGCTCGAACATCGAGGTGCACCCCACCACCCGCGCACCCGTCTCCAGCACCCGCCGGGCCACCACATCCACAAAACCACCAGCCTCCGAACGCAGTCGGTGCAGGCGCTTGATCGTGAGGTCCGCCCGGTCGGCGAACGCGGGCATGTGGGCGAACGCGGCCCGCAGCCTCTCGAGGTAGGCGTCGTCCCGCTGCCGGGCACCCGGCTCCGGGAAGGCCGCCTCCGCGAACGTCCACTCCCCCATCAGCAGGGTGGGGGGCGCCTGGCTGGCGCACGTCTCGTACAGGGGTATCCCGACCCGGTCGGCGAACCACAGGTTCGCGTGCAGCACCGTGCTGGGGATGCCGTCCCTGCGCAGGATCCCCTGCAACAGGCCCAGCGCCATCGACGGTCGCGGCAACCCGGCGTAGGGCATCGACACCAGGCAGACGGCCGGGTCCGGCACGTAACCACTCATCAGGAGTCCACCCCCGCTGCGATGCTGTCGGTCCCCACGCCCACCTGCGGGTTCTCCGCGGGCGGAACGTACAGGGTGCTGATACCGGAGAGGGGGGTGTCGCACAGTTCCCTCAGAGGGACCCGGTCGACGCGTGGCGCGCTCACCGTGAACTGCGCCGCCTCGTACACGACGACCTCGAAGTCCGGCCCGTAGGTCTGCTCCAGCCGGCTGACCAGGTCAGGCAGCCAGGGGTGGCCCGTTCCCGACAGGCTGAACCCGGGGGCACCGACCACCCCGACCTGCCAGAGAATCAGGGAGGCGGTGGGGTCGGCCGCACGTCCGGCGGCGAGGAAGTCCGTCGCCTCGTACATCCGGCAGCCGGTCGCGGCGGGATCGATGCCGAGGTCGGCGAACAGGCAGTCTGCCGCCGAGACGGCCGGGAGCATACGGGCCTCGTATCCCTCGGTGCGCAGCAGCCGCACGGCGTCGTGGCTGGCGTTGACGAACACACCGGGGTGCCCGTAGAAGACGGCGCAGACCCGCTGCCCCTCGCGCACCCGAGAGGTGATCAGGTCGACCATCCGGGCATAGGACTCCAGCCGCGGAGTGCCGTCGCCGTAGAAGGTGTACAGGGTCTCGGCGGTGGGGTTGAGGGAACGGATCCAGAGGGCGGTCACGTCGTCCGCCAGGCCGTAGTAGACCTTGTCCGCCGATTCGATCTCCTGACGGGACTCGTCCGTGATGTGTGCCACGGCCGTGATTCCGGAGCCGACCACGACAAGCGAGCCGGGCGCGTTTCCCATCGTGTCACCTGCTTCCGTATTGCCGGGATGCGCTGTGAGGCGGCGCGGCGCCCGGTGTGGCGCCACGCCGCGGTGGGTCAGGCAGCTGGGGGACTCGCCGTCATGCGTCGGTCATTCCTCTTGGGCGAAGATGGCGTCGACGATGATGATGTCGTCGGTGACGGTGACGACCTGGAGGTTGCTGGTGTCCGGCGGCGGCACTACTGCCGATTCGCTGCCCTGAGCCTCGACAACCGGGATCTCGTCGTTTCCTGGGCGCAGCAGGGTACGTGGACCGCCGGCTTCGGCGATCTCGCGGAGCTTGCGACTGTTCTTGCGGGTCTCCTCCTCGACATCCGGTGGCAGCCAGGGGATGACGATGTGCCGGACGTCGGGCGTCTCCTCGTGGACCTGGAACTCGATCCCGGGGAGCCTCCGGGTGAACAGCCGTTCCAGTACGGCGCGGGGGTCGGTCCGCAACTGCTCACGGAAGTCGTCGTCGCTCCAGGCCTTGAAGAGGATCTCGGCCATGAGCTCGGACCGGTCGGCCTCGAGCGTGACCGAGTTGATGATGCTGTGCCGGATGGCACCGCCGCTGGCGCTGCGCAGGGCCCGCGTCTCCTCCTCGGTCAGTCCTGCGCGGTTCATGTAGCTGTCGGGGTCCTCCAGCCATTCGGTCAGTCGAGCGGGGTCTTCGGAGATCTCCGTGAGGAGATTCGTCAACGCGCTGGTAGCCATCTGCAAGGTTCCCTTTCTTTTCGTGTGACTCTTGGTGCGGCCTTTGTCGTTTTGGTCAGGTGGAGGCGGTGGCCATGGTGGGCCGGGTGGTGAACGTCTCCCTGAGTTTCAGGCGTTGGATCATGTCCTGGTCGGGCTTCGGCTTGTGCTTCGGCGGGACGTAGAGGGTGCTGACCCCGGTGAGTCGTGCGGTGCCGAGTTCGTGCAGGGGCATGGCGTCCATCCGGCACTTCTGGCCGGGGAACACGGCGGCCTCGTAGACGGTGACTTCGTGGTCCGGGCCGTAGGTCTTCTCGAGGTACTCGACGAGAGCGGGGACGTGCTCACCGGTGTATCCGCTGAGGTTGAACCCCAGTTCGCCGACGCAGCTGATCTGCCAGATGATCACGGTTGCCGTGGGGTCGAGCGTCCGGCCGGTGGTCAGCAGATGGGTGGCTTCGTACATCTGGCAGCCGTGTTTGGCCGGGTCGATACCGAGGTCGGCATACAGGTTGTCTTCGGCGGACACCCCGGGCTGCATGGTGGCCTCGTAGCCCTCCGCACGCAGGATGCGGATCGCGTTGTGCGTGGGCGTCGCGAAAACGCCGGGGTGTCCGTAGAAGACCCCGCAGACCCGCTGCCCGGCATGTACGGCGTCCACCATCGCCTGGGTCATCTGCCGATAGGTTTCGATCCGGTTCTTGCCGTCGCCGTAGAGGGTGTAGAGCGTTTCGGCGGTGGGGTTGAGCTTGCGCACCCATTCCTCCGACATCGGGTCGGAGCACAGGCAGTACACCTTGTCGGCGGCGGCGATGTGGTTCTTGGCTTCGAGGGTCACCTGCCCGATCGACCTGATGCCGCTCCCCACGCACACGAGTGCGCCGCGCCTTTTCGGTGGCGTCGTCTTGCCCGGATCCGCTGCTGTCGTCGTGCCCTGGTCGGAGTCGGACTCCGAGTCCGGAGCGGTGACGGTGGCCGTGGTGGGCCGGGTGGTGAACTGCTGCCTGAGTTTCAGGCGCTTGATCATGTCGCGGTCGGGCTGCGGCTTGTCCTTCGGCGGGACGTAGAGGGTGCTGATCCCGGTGAGTTGTGCGGTGCCGAGTTCGTGCAGGGCCATGGTGTCCGTCCGGCACTTCTGGCCGGGGAACACGGCGGCCTCGTAGACGGTGACTTCGTGGTCCGGGCCGTACGTCTTCTCGAGGTACTCGACCAGGACGGGGACGTGCGCGCCCTTGAACCCACTGAGGTTGAACCCAGGATCACCGACACTGCCGATCTGCCAGATGATCGCCGGCACCGAGGTGTCCAGCGAACGGCCGGTGGCGAGAAGGTGAGTGGCCTCGTACATCTGGCAGCCGTACTTCGCCGGGTCGATACCGAGGTCGGCATACAGGTTGTCCTCGGCGGACACCCCGGGCTGCATCGTGGCCTCATAGCCCTCCGCACGCAGAATGCGGATCGCGTCATGGGTCGGCATTGCGAAAACGCCGGGGTGTCCGTAAAAGACCCCGCAGACCCGCTGCCCGGCATGTACGGCGTCCACCATCGCCTGGGTCATCTGCCGATAGGTTTCGAGCCGGTTCTTGCCGTCACCGTAAAAGGTGTAGAGCGTTTCGGCGGTGGGATTGAGCTTGCGGACCCATTCCTCCGACACCGGGTCGGTACAGACGTAATACACCTTGTCGGCGGCGGCGATGTGGTTCTTGGCTTCGAGAGTCGCCTGTCCGATCGCCCTGATTCCGGTGCCTACACACACCAGTGAGCCACGTTTTTCCGATGCCATCGTCTCACCCTGTTCCGTTCGTTGTTCCCTTACTACCCAAACATTCACCCGGACCGGCGGCCGTATCAACCATGTGTCCCACCGGACGGAATAATCGGGATTCCCTCGGAAAAAGCGCAGGGAAAAGCCGACCCTCACACCTACGGCGCGTCGCAATCCTCAGCGGGATGCAGTGAAGGCCTTTTACTGAAAAGCCTTTTACTGATGTGCCAAGTCGGCTGTCGTCGGCTCGTTTGCCCCGTTCTCACGTATCCCGTTTTCGCGTGCCCCATCGAGGAGGGGACGCCGGCCGGCTCTCGAGCCGGTGACCGCCAGGCGGTGGCGGCCGAGCGGCAGTACGCGGCTGAGCAACCCGGTCAGGCTTCCACCGGCGGTCGCCAGCGCCGCCCGGGCCCCGGCCGGGTCCTCCGGCAGGGCGTCGAGCACCGCTCTGTATGCGCTTTCGTGGTAGCCGATGGCTGTCGGTCCATCGGTGTGCGTGCCGTCCTGAGGGCCGGACAGGTCGATCGCCGTCCACGCATGGCCATGCTCGAGCCCGGTCAGAAAGGACGCCAACGTGGCGCCCGCCTCGGGGAGGAAGGTCACGTCGTCGTCGACGACGAGGAGCCGGGGCCAGTTCTCATTCACCGCGCGGGCGATCAGGTGGCGGTGCGACAGCGCCAGGGTGACTTGTTCCGCCTGGGCTTCTGCTTCGGCCAGGACATCCGCCTGTACGCCGTCGTCCATGACCGGCTGGTCGACGTCGAGTGGAGGCAGGGTGATACGGCGCAGGCACTTCTCGACGCCGAACACCGCGGCCACCTCATCGTGAACGTGCCGCCACCGCTCCTCGTCGCGCTGGGGATTCAGGACCGCGATCACGTCGAAGAAGGCGAGCGGGCTGCTCTTCTCTCGCTCCCAGCTCCGTACGACCTCGTCGGTGCACGACGCCTGGGCTTCGTCCCGGAAGTGTCTGATCACCTCCTGGAGTGGTGGGTAGCCGACCTCGTCCGAGGCAACCAGGTAGTTGCGGATCCGCTCCTCGAAGGTGTGCCGGTACGGAGCGCTCAGCGGGCGACCGAACCGGTGCTCCCAGGCAAGGAACGGAAGACACAGGGTGCGCCTGCCGAGGGACCGGTATTTGGCGTGGATGTATCCCTCCTCGGCGCCGTGTCCCCGGAAGTGGGGGCTGTAGCCCGGCCAGGAGTCCTTGCGGCAGGCGAAGAGGCCGAGCCCCTGCATCTCGATCTCGAAGGACTCGTCCTCGGGGTCGGGGCGGCCCGGCCTGAGCGCGGGCAGGAGCCAGGCGCCGTAGAGATCGTTGTGCCAGGCACGCTCCAACGACACGTAATAGCCGCCACGGGAGAGCAGCGGCCCCTGCAGGAGGTCGTCGCAGCCGGGGTGGGCGTCGATGAACTCCAGAAGCCGGGCTATGGCCCCGGGAGCGATCAGAACGTGAGAATCGACGACCAGCACCCACTCCGAATTGGCTTCCCGTATGACACGGTCCTTCACGGCCGCCGAAGTGATGTCGTCGACGGGCAGATATCTGAGCCCTTCGATCTCCCTCTCCAGGGCTTTGAGCGCCCAGGCCGCCGCGCCTCGCGGATTGTTGTCCACGACGAGAATGCCCACGCGTTCGCGCACCTCGGGGTGGTACAGGCGTAGTGCCGCGGAGGTGAAGTAGGCGCCGTCGTAGTCGTCGTATGTGGCCATGCCTACGGTGAGCTTCCGGCGCGGGCCCGGTGGGCCGGCGCCGGGAATATGTTCACTTGTTGACACCGCGTTCTCCAGGTTCGTCCTGAATTCGGTTTCCGGCCGCCCGTTCCTCGTTCCATCCCCGGCCGTCCTGCCGCAAGGTTCAGCATCGGTCCAGAGTGGGCTCCGGCATCTCGATGGCGCAGGCCGCGCGCAGGGTGGCGAGAGGGTCCCCGAGCCCGTACGGCCCGGTGCCGGCGCGTCTGCGGCGTACCGTGCGATCGGCGAAGGAGAGCCAGTCGGCGGGAGCCGGCACCCCGAGGAATTCCGCCAGGGCTCTGAGGACCTTCGGCGGATCGGTGACCAGGTCCTCGTAGCGCATGACGGCCCGCTGCCGTGGAGGCAGTTCGGCCAGTACGGTGCGCGCACGCTGGGTGGCCCCCAACCAGGGCTGAGCGAAAACGTCCAGAGGAATCCCGAAGTCGTTCGCCGCGCGAATGTCGTAGGGCGGCAGGACGACCTTCAGATGGTGCCGGACCAGCGGCATTCGGGGGCGGCACGCCGGAGACAGGTCGGCGAAGGATGTGATGCGGAGCAGTCGCAGGGCGTCCCGGACGATCCCGTCGACCCGTGTGAGGATGTGCCGGTTCATCGACAGCACCGTGTCCACCGGATCCCGGTGCAGATAGATGAAGCGGGCGTCGGGGTAGGCCCGGACGAGCATGTCCAGGTATTTGAGGGAACCGGGCGTGCTCTCCACCACGACTCGGCCGCCGGTGCGCCGGCGAAACCATTCCAGCAGCCGCAGATACTGCTCGGCCGAGGCGCGCGCCTCCCAACCGGGGATATCGGCGGCCAGTTCGGCGTACCAGCCGTCGGGTTCCAGGGAGGGAGCAGGACCCCGGGAGAGAGAAGGCAAGGTCATGTGGCAGATGAGGGGTACGCCCTGTTCCGGATGGAAGCGGCCGTGCCCATAGGGATAGGCGAACTCCTCGGGAGCCATCCCGTCACGCACGATGGCGTCGAACATCGGGGCAGGGCGCGTCAGTTCCATCCAGAAGCCCGGACCGCTGCGCAGCTGGTGCAGGAGCCGACCGGCGCCTCGCCGGGCGAACAGGGCCGTCACACTGGTGACGTCGGGGTGCGCTCCGAGCAGCCTCGACACGAGGTTCGACCCGCACCGTCCCGCGCTCACGATGAAGACGGGTTTCGCGGAGTCGAAGGCCGATTTCACGGAATCGAAGGCGGGTTTCACATATTCGTCCGATTCACCCGAGTCGCCGATCATTGTCCGCACCTTCCTGGTGGCGAATTCCGGCGTCTGGATCGCCGCTGACCGGGGTCTGATCCAGGTGGCACGAATACCGTGGCATCTCCCGGCCCTTACCGGCAGAGGCTGTCCCACCGGCCGGAAGAAGCGCAGGTGGGAAATACCCGCTGCCCGACGCGCAGGCAGTTCCCCTTCCACTGTGCGGGATTCCTTCTGGCCCCGGCGTGGGCGAGGACGCAGGATACGGAACGAAGCTGAGCCCCCGATCAGACTGCAATCGACGGCATTGGAGAGTCCTGGAAGTGGAGCGCGTGTTCGGGGGCCTCGGCATGGCGTGGGCTCGCTTCGACGAGATATGCGACCTCTATGACGAGGTGTTCTCGAGCCCGCCCTTCGCCTGGGTCCCCGAGGAATCCGTCAATCACCGAGCGCGTCTGCGAGCGTACTTCGCCGATCGATCGTTTTCCGCGATGATCGCCCTGGAGGAAGACGAATTGGTGGGTTTCGCCTACGGCAGAGCGCTCGGTGTGGACAGCCAATTCTGGTGGAGCAGGCCGGGGCTGCGCGAAGAGGTTTTCTACGCCGAGTATCCCGGGAGGACTTTTGTTCTGGGAGACCTGGCCGTTCGCTCCGACCGTCGGTCTCGTGGTCTCGGGCGCGCGCTCGTCAGCGGGCTGCTCGGACGCCGGGCGGAGGAGCGGGCCATCCTCACCGTGCAGCCTCCTGCCATTCGGACGAAGAGGTTCTACCGACGCATGGGCTGGGAGTTCGTCGGTGTCGTCAAGGCGATGCCGGGATCGGTCTCCCCGAAGTGGGAGATCTTCGTCGTGGACATCGAGCCGTTCCGGGCCCTCATCACAAGGGCCGCGAAAGGAAACGAGTGAGGACGATGGCACCCCAGGGACGAGCACCCCAGAGGCGTGAAACACCGGCACGTGCGGGTGCGGGGACACCGGACGTCTGCCTTGTGTCGATGCCCTATGCCGCGTTGCCGCGGCCGTCGATAGGGCTGGGCCTGCTGCAGGCGATCCTGCGCAGGGACGGCATCCCGAGCACGGTGCTGCACGCGAACCTGTGGTTCGCCGAGAAAGTCGGCGTACCCGCGTACGAGTTGCTGGCCACCCATGCGGCGGCCCAGCAGTTGATGGGGGAATGGACGTTCGCCGAGGCGGCCTTCCCGGAGGCGGGTGCCCGGAAGTGGGACGACGCGTATCTCGAGGAGTTGCGCTTCGCTTTCGCCCACCTGGCGGAACACACCGGGAAGCCGGATCTGGCGGGCGAGGTCCTGCCTGGGTTGCGTGCCGCGGCCGGTGGTTTTGTGGATGTGGTGGCCCGGCGGGTGCTGGAGACGGGTGCGCGGGTGGTGGGGTGCACCTCGATGTTCGAGCAGCATGTGGCGTCGTTGGCGCTGCTGCGGCGGGTCCGTGAGCTGGACCCGACGGTGGTCACCCTGCTGGGCGGGGCGAACTGCGAGACGGTGATGGGCGAGGCGACGCACCGCTGCTTTCCCTGGGTGGACTACCTGGTCTCCGGCGAGGCGGATGGGATCATCACCCCCCTGTGCCGGCTCGTGCTGGAGCACGGGCGAGACGTACCGGCGGAGGCACTGCCGCGAGGCGTACTGGGGCCGGCGCACCGGATCGTAGGAGAAGACCGGTCGCGGGCGAACGGATCGCTGGTACTGCCGCGGTTGCCGCGGGCGTTGTTCCGTGATCTGGACGCGTTGCCGGTACCGGCGTATGAGGACTGGTTCGATCAGTTGGCGCAGAGTTCGGTGGGTGCGTACATCACTCCGTGCCTGACGGTCGAGTCCTCCCGCGGGTGTTGGTGGGGCGACCGCCATCAGTGCACGTTCTGCGGGCTGAACGGCAGCACCGCGATCTACCACTCCAAGTCGCCGCAGCGGGTGCTGGAGGAGCTGCGCGAGCTGGAGCGGCGGCACGGCGTGACGGCCTTCGAGTTCGTCGACAACATCCTCGACATGGGCTACTTCCCGACGCTGATGCAGGCCCTCGCCGACGAGGGCGCCTCCCGGCGGAGCCTGTTCTTCGCGCTGAAATCGAATCTGAACCGCCGTCAGGTGAAGGCACTGGCGGACGCCGGCGTCACCTGGGTGCAGCCGGGCATCGAAAGCCTGCACACCGACATCCTGCAGCTGATGGACAAGGGCGTGACCGGCTGGCAGAACGTCCAACTGCTCAAATGGGCCCGCGAGTTCGGACTGCGGATGATGTGGCCGATCCTTTGGGGCTTCCCCGGCGAGCAGGACGAGGCCTACGCGCAGATGGCTCAGTGGATCCCTCTGCTGGAACACCTGCCGCCGCCCGATGGAGTGAACAAGATCCTTTATGGCCGGTTCAGCGTGTACGACCAGGACGCGCAGCGGCATGGCCTGGTGCTCAGCCCGGTGCCGGGCATGAAATGCGTGTATCCGCTGACCGCAGCCGATCTGCAGGACCTGACCTTCCACTACACCGCAGACCCCTCGCTCGGAGCCGGAAGGACGAGGAACACGGGTTCGCCGGCACCGCGTCCGGGGGTCGACGCCCTCAGGGCTGCCACAAGCCGGTGGCAGCAGGCGCATACGCGGGACCGCGGGCCCGTCCTGAGCATGGTGGACGAACAGGGCGAACTGCGGATCACCGACACCCGCAGCTGCGCCGCCGCGGCGCAGATCCTGCTGACGGGCGTGGCCCGCGCCGTCTACCTCGCGTGCGACGCGGCGCCACGCCCCGAGCGGGTCCGTGAGACCCTTCGCCGCGACCACGCCCTGGATGTGCCACAGCACCAAGTCGCCGCCGTCCTCGCGGACTTGATCGAACGGCGACTCCTGCTCCCCCTCGACGGCCGTCTGGTCGGTCTGGCCGTACGACACCCCATGCGGGAGGAGGCCGATATGGCCGAGTTCCCCGGGGGGTACGTAAATGTCAGGGCGGCCGCAACAGCTCTAGCGGGCCGGTAGCCAGCCGGTCGCGTTCGGCGACTACCGCCAACTACCGGTGAACCGACATATCGGCCCCGATCTCCAGCGCGGCCGAGCGGAGCAGCTCAGCCACCCGTGAGAGGCCACCGTGCCGCGATTCGTGCAGCGTGGCGACGAGGCTCGTACGGGGCAGCTCACCGGCCGGGATCGGGACGGCGACGACGCCTGGAGCACGCCGCACGAGAACGCCGGGCTCACGGTCGGCTCCGGCCGTAGCGGCACCGGCGTGCGCGTCGACGGCCGCGTCGGCCGCGGCACGCCACAGGACGCCGGCGCGAGCCGACCCCGATGCGTCCCGGCAGTGGTCCTGTTGGTTCTGCCGATGGCTCGGTGTCCTGAAGGCGTCCATCCAGATCACATGGGAGTGATCGACGAGCGCCAGACAGACGGCGCCGCCGGTCGCTTCGCTGATCTTCCGCTGCCACGGCCGCGTGACCTCGATCAGCCTGTGATGCCAGGGAACCATGGCGGACAGGGAGCGCAGCGTCGTGCCGATGGTGAACCCCGACTGGTGGGGGACGAGAATCTGCCGTTGGGACATCACGCCGATCAGGCGGCTCGTGGTCGACTTGCTCAGCGTCGACACGGCGGAGAGTTCGGACACGGTCAGCACCGGATGGTCGACGGTGAAGCAGGTCAGCAGGCGGATCGCCTTGTCCAGCATGGTCCAGGGAGGCGGGGGACAGAAATCGTCATCCCGGATCCGCCGCGCCACCTCACCGATGTCTCCGCCCGCAGGATCCGTTCGCGACGCCACGCCGCCGCCCGTGCCCGTGAATTCGGGCAGCGCCTCGAGCCACTCGCCCAGCACGTCCGCTGCCGCTCGCAGCGGCAGCAAGTGCGGGAGGACGTCCGCCGAGCCGACGCCGTGCAGGGCGAGCACAAGAGCGAACGAGGAGTCCGGGCGCCCGGCCGCGGCGGCCGCCACGCGACTGTCGGCACGGACCACGCACCCGCTGCGCACCTCCCAGCCACCACCGTCGGCGCCCGCCCTCCAGGCGGGCGCGCCCGGGAACACGGTTCCCCGGACCGCCCCGCGGCCCAGCGCACCAGCCTCCGCGACGGTGCGGACAGCCAGGCCGGCCTCCGTCGGACTGCTGGGCGCCATCTCGTGGCAGAAGGCCAACCCGCCCTCGCGCGGCTCGATCCGCCCGAGCCGAAAGGTCTGGTTTCCCTGTCGGACAACCAGCCGCACCTGTAGGTGAGTGGCAAGGGGCAGTCTCGCCAGGTACGGCAGTGCCGCCGACCACAGCGCCGGGTGCACTGGCGCGGGGCGGGCGAGAACGAGCAGCCGGCGACCGAGCCGCAGCCCGTGGTCACGCTCCAGCAGACCCCATCGGCACAGTCCTCCGACGATCCGGTGGGCCGAGGTGAGCGGCAGGTCCACCCGGCGTGCCATCGCCGACAGCGATAGCACCTCGTCACCGGGCTGGAAGCAGGTCAACAGGTCGAGGCCGCGCGCAAGCATCGACCTCTTGGGATGGAAACTCTCTGATTGCTCGGAACAACCGGAATGCTCCGAGTCGGCGTGGCGTCCGGAACCGGCCATACTCGCCTCCTCGGATGTCAATCCGGAGATGTGGCTGGTCGTGACGTCGAGACTCGGCGATATACGTCGGCGGGACCAGGGTCATATGTCCCGGCATTTTGACGTTTCTTGGTTCGCTCACGCCTCGGCGGCCGGCACCACGCTGAGGTGACTCGTCGCGGCCCGCCGCACCCGCGCAGTCGTGCGTACAGGACCCGTCGCGCGACGAGCATCCCGCAGGACCAGCGTCATGCGCGTATAGCCCATGTCCTTGAGGGTCTTGGGGGTCTCTCCGACGATCCGGCAGTCGGTGCGCCCCCACCGGGGGTCCGGGTGCCACAACGGCCGTACCGCGCCGTCGTGTTCGAGGGCGTCGGGACCGACCGAGCGGATCCAGTGCGGCAGTCCGTGCCGGTACGCGGCGTCCATGATCGGGTCCTGGGCGATCTCCCGGAGGACGGACCGCAGCACCGGATCCTGCCCGTGCCGCTCGATCGCGGCGGCGAAGTGCGCCAGCATCGGCAGGCACCAGCTCGACTCATGCTCGGCGAGAACCGTGCCCGCTTCCGGATGGAACAGGACGAACCGGAGGAAGTTGTCCCCCGGCATGGCCGTGGGATGCGGACCCACACCGCGAAAAAGTGTCTCGAACGCGCCGTTGGCGAGGACGACGTCCCAGCGGTGGTCGAAGACGAGCGAGGGAAAGGGGACGGCCTCCAGAAGTGCGGCGTAGTCCTGCAAATAGGCCTGGGCCCGCAGACTCTCGGGGGCGGGTCGCGGCCGCGACCGCTGCCCTCCTGCCTGGTACTCCATCGGGAGGTCACCCCTCTTGCCTCTGCGGCCTTACACGCGGCGGTCGCGATCCTGCTATCCCCGGCTCCGTCGCGTCAACTATCGTGGCATTTGCCGCCTGTTGACGAACGAATCGCGCCACAGTTGTGGCGAGCGCTGGATGCGAGTTCGAGACAGGGGCTAACCTCCGGGCAGTTCACCGTGTGCCGCGCCTGTACCGCGCAGCTCACGGCCGGTCGAGAGAACGTGGGAGATCAGTCGGTGACGGATGGCTTCGAGGTTCCGGGCGCCACGGCGACGGGTCTGCTGCCGGCCGTCGTGGCACGTGTCGCCGCCCTCGCCGACCGGCTCGGTGTGCCGCACAGCCAGGTGTTCGACGTGCGGCGGCTGTCCGTCGCGTCGGGTGTGCCGGAGGTCGTGGTGCAGGCGCTGCTGAGCGGCCGGCCCGCCGGTGAGCCGGATCTGCAGACCCGCTTCCTGCAACGCCTCGACCTGCTGCGCCGTACGCGTCTGAAGCCGAACGGCCGCCGGTACACCCAGCAGGAGATCGCCGACGGCGCGGGGATGTCGCGTCAGCAGGCGGGTGCCCTGATCAACGGGGACCGGCGCCCCACCATGGAGCACTGCGACGCCATCCAGCGCTTCTTCCGAGTGCACGCCGGGTTCCTGACCGCCGAGGACCCCGAGGCGCTGGCCGGCGCACTGCAGCGCTCCGAGCAGGAGCTGCTCCAGCAGCTCGCCGACCGCGAGAGAGCCGCGGCGGCGGCCGCGCGCTCGGAGGACCCCTTCGAGCAGCTGCTCCAGGACCACGGCGTGCGGGGCATCGCCTGGCGCGCCGCACAGCTGCCGACGGATCAGCACCGGGACAAGGTCGCGGAATGGCTGGACATGCTCCTGGAGAGCGTCAAGCGGCCCGAGTCGTGACCCGGGAGAGAACAGTGGGCATCGGAAAAGACATGCGCCGCCTGTGCGGCGAACTGGTCGGCGAGCTCTCGCTCCCGGCACCGGCGGAGCCCGCCGACCTCTACGCCGCGCTGTGCGGAGCAATGAGCAGACGCCGCGGCCGTCCGGTGCGGTTCCGTATGGCCGCCTTCCCGCCCGGCACCGCCAGTGGGCTCTGGCTCGACATGGCGGACCAGGACCTCGTGGTCATCGAGGAACGCACCGCGCCCGACCACCAGTTGGTCATCCTCGGCCATGAGCTGTGGCACATGAAGGCCGGGCACTGCGCCCACCACGTGGAGGGCGCGGCCGTCGCCGCCCGTCTGCTGTCCGACGACGCCGATCTGCAGGCGACCGTTCTGAAGGTGGCCGCCCGGACCCGGTTCGACCTCGCGGACGAGCAGGACGCGGAGGGCTTCGGGCTGCTGCTGGCCAGCAAGTGCCGTGCGTGGCTTCCCGGTTCGGCGCAGCGCGGGCCCATGCCGCGGGACGGGGTCGCGGGCCGGATCGGGGCGTCCCTCGGCTACCGCGGGCCGCGGGCCTGAGCCGCCACGCCATGGACGACTCCGGCTACTACATACCGGCCGTCGCGATGGCGATCGCGCTCGCCGTCAAGACGCCCGCGCTGCTGCGCTCCTGGCGTGATCCGCTGCAGCGCTCCGTGTGCACGCTGATCGCCCTTTCGGGCATGGTGTTCTTCTTCGCCGCCCCGCCGACGATCGCCGAGGTCAACCGCCTCACCGGGATCGCGAACTTCTCGGCACCGTTCGTCTACGGCCTGCTGAGCGCCTTCAGCGCCGCCTGTCTGGTGCTGATCATCAACTGGCGCGGCGGTCCGCCGGAGGCGACCCGGCGGGCCTCCCGCCGCTGGATCGCCGGGTACGGCGTGGTGATCATGGCCCTGATAGTGCTCTTCGCCCTCGGGGACGCGCCGCAGGAACGGTTGCGGGACCTCGACACGTACTACGCCAACACGCCGTTCATCCGCGAGATGATCGTGCTCTATCTCGTGTCGGTCACCGTCGCGGGCGTCGCGATGGACGTCATGTGCTGGCGCTGGGCGCTTCAGGTTCGCGGCTGGCTGCGGGCCGGGCTGCTGGTCATCGCGCTCGGCTTCTCCTGCAACATCCCCTACTCGATCACCAAGTTCATCGCCGTCGGCGCCCGGTGGAACGGCGGGAACCTGGACGACCTGAGCACGTACGTGGCGCCCGCGATGGCCTCCGCCGGAATGCAGCTCAGCGCGCTCGGCTTCTGCATCCCACCGGCCGGCCAGCGCATCGGGGACGTCTGGAGCACCTGGTCCACCTATCGCCGACTCGGGCCGCTGTGGCGGGAGTTGAGGCCTCTCGCGCCGCCCAAGGACCGTACCGTCCGCATCGCGTGGTGGTCGCCCCCCGAACTCCAGGTGACCCAGCGGGAGTCCGACATCCACGACGGCATGCTCGCCCTGTACCCGTACTTCGACGCCGAGCTCCGTACGAGCGCCTACGAAGCTGCCGTGGCCGCAGGCTCCGATCCCGCCCAGGCGCGGGCGGAGGCCGACGCGGCGATGGTGACGGCGGCGGTCCGGGCCAGGGCCGCCGACCCGGAGGGCAGGGTCATCAGCTCGGCGACAGCGGACGCGGCGCCACCCGCGTCCACCGAAGCACCCCGCGACCTGGTACGGATGTCCCTCGCCCTGCGTCAGTCCCCCGTCGTCACGACCGCCGCTTCCTTCTCGGTCAGCGGGGGTCCGCTCAACCGGGGCTTCTTCCGGCCGAGATAGACCAGGGCGAGCATGTCGGGCCCGAACAGCCGGGTCGGGTGCTTCTCCATGCTCATCACGTCCAGCAGGATCCGCATCGCGCGGGGATTGCGCGAGCCGGCGTCGGCGGCCTTGTCGACGAAGGCGGCAAGGGTCTTCTCCAGGCGGGTGGGCGGCTGCTCGCTGGCGCCCGGCCGGAACACGTCCTGGCCCACGGCCAGGTTCCAGGCGTTGTCCACGGGCCGGGCCGCGGTCTTCTGGATGCGCTGTGCCGTGCCGGGTGCGGTGAGTTCGTGCTCGCGCAGCACACCGCGCAGAGCGAGGACGCTCTGGGCTGCCGCGCTCATTCCGTGCCCGTAGATGGGGTTGTAGCCGGCGACGGCGTCGCCGAGGACGGCGAAGCCTTCGGGCCAGCGGACGGCCTTCTCGTAGTAGCGGCGCTTGTTGGCGGTACTGCGCGTGGTGACGACGTCGGTCTCGGGTTCGGCCCTGGAAAGGAGCTCGCCGATGATGGGGTGGGCCAGCTTCAGGGCGAAGGGCACGAACTCGTCGTTGTTGCTGGTGGGTTGACCGCCGCGGCTGCCGGACAGGGTCACCAGCCACCGGCCGCCTTCGATCGGGACGATGACGCCACCCTGCGCCGGGTTGCCTTGGGGCTCGGCCTGGACGTTGACGATCGGGTAGTCGACGACGCCGGCCGGTGGGCGGTAGATCCGGCTGGCATAGCCGATTCCGGGGTCGACCGTGCGCTCCTGGACGGGCGGCAGCCCCAGGTCCCGCAGCCAGTGGGCGGCGCGGCTGGCGCGCCCGCTCGCATCGATGACCAGGTCGGCGGGGAGGGTGCGCTCCGCGTCCGCCTCGCGTATGCGCACTCCTGTCACGCGGTCCGCGCTGCCTTCCAGGCCCAGCAGTTCGGTCTGCTGCAGGAGCGTGATCCGCCGGTCCGGCAGCACGTCGGCGCGGATCGTGGCGTCGAGCAGATCACGGCTGCCCTGGAGCATGGTGTGCCGGGACTGGGAGAACCGCCGGAACCACTGACCCGACGGGGCCCGGGACACCAGATCGGTCATGATGCGGGCTCTGCGGGCGCCGCGGTCGACGAGTCGGTCCGTGATGTCCGGCAGGATCTCCTCGAGGGCCTTGACGCCGCCGGACCAGAACAGGTGGGCGTGACGGGCCTGCGGGAGCCCCTTGCGCGGTTGGGGGCCGTCCGGCAGCAGGTCGCGTTCGACGATGGTGACGTCGGCGTGCTCGGCGAGTACGGCGGCGGCGAGCATGCCCGTCATTCCCCCTCCAACCACAACCGCCGTACGACGAGGGGCAGTTCTGTCAGACAAGTCGGACACTCCTTCTGTAGCTCCCGATACCTGTTGCCAAACCTGTTGCCGCCGATACGTCAGCCATGGCCGGCGGCCGCTCGCAGAGCGGACTGCCGACGGGCCTCCGCCACGATCGGAGAGAACGCCAATGCCTGTGCCAGCCCCACCATCTGACGGGGTGTCGATACCGACCGCAAGGTTCCCGCCTTGGATGGCATGCCCGCACTGTGCCGACACGACGCCTGCACACGGGCCGCCGCGAGCATCGCCGCTTCGGCCACCACCTCGGCCTGATCGGGGGCGTGGGCCGCGAGGGCCTTCTCGTAAGCCGTCGCCCGCACCTGGTCGTCGAGGTACGGCGAGCAGGCCAGGACGCCGTCCCAGATGGAGATCTCCTGCCGTGCCAGTCGCCGCACCGGGGGATCCCACCAGCGGATGACCCCCGTGGCGGGAGCGCGCAGCGTGCGCAGTTCCGCCGACAGAGGCAGCAGCCGCCGGTAGCGCCTCCAGGCGCGGGCGTTGTTCACCAGCGGAGGTCCGATCCGGGGCAGGGCGAAGCCGCAGGCGCAGGTGATGCCGGCCAGCATGACCAGCGGAGGCGAGACGACGGTGGACAGGACGTCCCAGTCGTTCCCCAGCCAACGGGCAGCCATCGCCGCGTACTTGACGATCTGGTAGCACCCGTCGAAGAACAGGCCGATGACGATCAGCGTCAGCCCGCGGCGGATCATGCCGCGTACCTCCCGCAGCCACCGCACGCTCATGACCATGAGGGCGACGGTGGCGGCCGTGTGCGCGACGAGATACAGGACGATCATCTCGCGCATGAACGGGGTGTTGGCGTAGTACGTGTCCAGGTCCCGGGCGCGTTCCACGGGGACGTCGGCGAGGGCGAACAGGACCCAGATGCCCGCGATGACCAGCCCGTAGACGCCCGCCACGAGCAGGGAGGCACGCCGCCTCCGCTCCGGCGATCCGCCCTCCCAGTTGATCATCAGGACCAGGTAGCCCGCGCTCAGCGCCGTCAGGCCCGCGTACACCAGTGGGGCGCTGAAGTTGGCGATGCCGGTGACGTCGTTGACGAAGCGGATGGTGGGCGGGGCGGACAGGATGCAGACGAGCGAGCCGATCAGCAGGATGACGCCGGTCGACGCCACCAGAGGGTCACGCCACAGCTGCCTTCCGGCCGAGAGCTTCAGCACGGCGGCCAGCAGGAGCAGGCAGCCGGGGATGTAGAAGACTATGCCGCTGCTCACCGTATGGGAGTTCTTTCGTCGTCTGCGGCTGGGATGCCCGCGGCGGCGGCGCGGGCTGCCGCCACGATGGGGGACGTACGCAGGGAGTGGGCGATACCGATCAAGGACGGTCGCGTCACGGGGAGTTCGGCGTTCGCGGGCTTGTTGGCGTGCTCGGTGTCCCTGCTGTTCCCGCTGTTCTCGCTGTTCCCGCTGTTCCCGCTGTTCCCGCTGTTCTCTTCGTGCTCCAGGAAGCCCGCCGGTGTGGCCGGTCCGTCGCGCCGGCAGGCCTGCACGGCCGCGGCGATCATGGCCGCGTGGCCGATGCGGGCGGCGGTGTCGGCGCTGTGGCCCGCGGCAAGTGCTGCTGTGTGCGCGTGTGAGCGGACGTCGTCGTCGAGGTGGGGGCGGATCAGTCGCAGCCCGTCCTCGATTCCGGCCTCGCGTCGGGTGAGGTGGATGAACGGCGACGCGTACCAGGGGATCGGGGCGGCGAGCAGGCTGCCGGGGTGGATGCCGCCGAGTTCCCGCCACAGGGGGCCGAGCCGCCGCCATGTCGTCACGGCACGCCAGACGGCGGTCGCCCACGGGCCGAGAAGCGGCAGGGTGAAGCCGGCGACGGCGACGGCAGCAGCCAGGCCAACCAGGCGGGGCGCCAGAGTCGTGCTCAGCATGTCCCAGTCCCGGCCGGTCCACCGCGCGATCACCGCGGTGAGCTTGAGACCGCTGAAGGACACGTTGAGCAGCCAGGCCAGGACCAGCAACCACAGTCCCGCCCGAAGCCATCCGTGGACTTCCCGCGCCCACCGCCCGCACAGAACGGTGCTGGCGACGGCGGCCGTCATATGGCCGAGCAGATACGCCACGACCATCTCCCCGATCCACGGGGTCCTGGCGTAGTACGTGTCGAAATCGGTGAGCCGCTCGCTGGGTGCGTCACCCAGCACGAACAGGGTGATCAGTACGGCGATCAGGACGCCATAGCCGACCGTCCAGTGCCGGGTGAGGCGGCGCACGTACGCGTCGGACCCGCCGCGCCAGTGGATGATCAGCAGCAGGCAGCTGGCGCTGTAGGCACTCACCGTCGCGTACACCAGCGCGGCGGAGAAGTTCGCGACGCCGGTCGCTTCGTTGAGGCCGGCGACGGTGCGCGGAGCGGCCAGGAAGAAGCCGACGCCGCCCAGGAAGATCACCCAGCAGACGGCTCGGATCAGGGGGTCGCGCCAGGAATGCAGCAGGCCGGGCAGCTTCAGTCCCAGTCCGGCCCAGCAGACGAACGCGGGTATGTAGTAGTAGGCGGAGGCGTCCATGCTCAGACCTGTGGCCGACGGCTGCCCAGTGAAGCGCCGATCCGTCCCGCGATCTGGGTACGGTCCGTGTTCTCCGGCTTCCCCTCCAGCCAGCCCCGGAAATGGGTCACCGCTTTCAGCGCGAAGGTCTCGGCGTCCTGCTCGACCTCTTCGTCGAACACGGACCGGGCGGCGACCCGTACGACGGTCGGCTTCAGATGGCGCAGATCGGCCCGCTGGTCCAGCATCCGGGCCGCCACCGTGGCACCGGCGATGTGGTGGCCGCAGTCGCCCTTGATCATGTGCCAGATCTCGTGGAAGAGGATCGCGAGCTGGTGCAGCGCGGTGGCCCGCTTGTCGACGAGGATGAGGTCCTCGTCCGGCAGGTCGAGCCACAGGCCGGTCGCGGTCCGGTGCGGGAACTCCTCTTTGAGGAGCACCACTTTGCGCCCCCGGATCTCGCTGACGACCTCGATCAGTGCGGCGAACAGTTCATCGGGATCCGTGGGAGGGGTCAGTTCCCGTCCGCCGGCGCGCAGTTCGCCGGTCAGCCGGTCGATGAATCGACGCATCTCCTTCTCGGCCTGGAATTCCCCGACCAGCCGCGTGACAAGGCGACGCATCGACTGACTACTCCTCACATCCCGGACTCCGCCCGGCAAATATTCCAGACGTCCGGGCCGGCTGCCAGGCCTACGGGGTTTCCGGGCTTTTGGGGCCCTTTTCTTGGTCGCGCCGTCGCAAAATCGTGTCGATCCAGTCGGCGACCAACTCCTGTTCCGCATCGCTCAGTTCCGCGGCCCGATGGGCGATCCGCCGCAGCCCGTGCGCGTGCCGCAGCCTGGCCAGGGGGTCCTCGCCGGCCGCCGCGCGCAACTCGGCCAGTACGGGCTGGAGGGCGTCGTCGAGGGCGGAGGCGGGCTCGGCCGACAGCCAGCCGTTGGGTGCGCCGAAGAAGAACTCCTCGATCCCGGCCTGGGTGGCAGCCAGCGGGCCGCCGGAGCGGACCGTGCGCGGCTCCCCTCCCCCAGCGCCCTCGCCGACGTGTGCCTTCTTCCGGCTGTTGACGAGGTTCGACAGGGAGGCCCGGGACGCACCGAAGGAAGCGGCGATCTCCCCGTAGGAGCGCCGCTGCCCGTCGTCGCGGCGTCGCGTTTCCCGCAGGTGCTCGAAGCGGCGGATGATCCGGTCGGTGATGTCCTCCGCGGGGGGTTCCTTGCCGTCCAGGAGCGTCTCGATGACCTCCCGGGGGACGCCGCTGTCGACCGACAGCCGTTCCACGTCGAGCACGTCGTCACGGCTCTGCCCCTCCGCGAGGAGGGCGTCGAGGTGGCTCAGGGTCTCGGCGAGCGCACTGAGCGGATCTCTCACCGGCACGTCTCCTGAAGTGAGGTGGGTAGCACGTACGAAGTTGATGTTCCGCACGATAGCCGCTGCCAGGGCCCGCCGACCACCGCGAAGACATCTCAATAGTCACAAGCGGCTACTGCAGTTGACATACCTCGGGATGGATTGCAGGATCATGACACGACGTAAGGACCGGTCATCGCACCGCGACCACGGCCGCATGGCCGTGCCCAGTGGCGCGAGGCTCGCGTGTGCCCCACGGGGGAGGGCGCACCGGGCGCCGTGGTCCGCGGCCGCGCACCGTTCAAGTGTGCGCGGCCGCGGACCGATTGTCAGTGGTGGACGGCAAGCTGGACCCAGCGCCACCGCTGTGCGACGGCGCGTGAACACGAGAGCCGAGCCGAACCGGGAGAGTCGTCCGATGCCGACCGCCGTACTGACCGATCACGAACGCACCGCCGTGCAGGCCTATCTGCGCCTGTTGCACACCGTACGAGCCGCTCTCGACGGCCCGCCCGACACGGCGCCCCGCCCCGTCGTCGTACCCCCCGCCGCCCTCGCGGAGGCCGAGCGCGCCCTGGAGGCGGCGGGCCTGGCGGGCAACGAGGAGGCGTTCTTCCGCCTGCTGCACGCCTGGTCCCCGCAGTCGTGACGCTCCCCGGCCGGGCGCCCAGCGGAAACGGGATCAGCCACCGTCGTACGAGACGGTCACCGCGGTCGCCACAAGACCCCGGCCCACCGTCCAGCGACCGTCGAAGTGCTCGACGCGGCGGCCGTCCACCACCGGGCCCGGCACCAGGAGCCGGGCGCGGAAGACACCCGAGGTGGTGTGCCCTGGAGCCAGGCCGACCTCTATGTCCGCCTCCGTGAAGTCCAGCCACTTCCGGGTGAGGGGGAACCACGCCTTGTAGACCGACTCCTTGGCGCTGAACAGGAGCCGGTCCCAGTGGACCGCGGGGTGCTCGGCGGCGAGCGCGCGCAGCCGGGCGTCCTCGGCGGGCAGGGACACGGAGGGCAACACGCCGTCCGGGAGCGGCAGATGGGGCTCCGCGTCGATGCCGAGGGAGGCCAGGTCGGTGGCGCGGGCCAGTGCCGCGGCGGCGTAGCCCTCGCAGTGCGTCATGCTGCCGATCAGTCCATCGGGCCATTGCGGGGCCCCGCGGTCACCGGTCAGCACGGGCTGCGGGGGAACGCCGAGCTTGTCCATCGCACGCCGGGCACAGGCGCGTACGACGGTGAACTCGCGGCGCCGCTTCTCCACGGCCCGCGCGATCAGCGCCTGCTCCTCGGGATACTCGGGATACAAGGCCGCGCCCTCGACCGGTTCGTCACCGTTCGCTTCCACGGTCACGACCGCGTCCGGGAGTAACTCCTCGATCACTGGATCCGAACCTCCATCGGCAGAATGCGAGGCAGCGTACCCAGCGGTGCCGGTCCGCGGTGAGCAGGGTGCCGCACCGCAGTGTGAGGCCGTACCAGGGCGGGGCGTAATCCGTAACAAGGACGTAGCAGCGATCATGCCCGGAAGCCCCTATGATCGGCCCTACACAACCGCGCGCTCACCGTTTCCGAACGGCGGTTTTGTGTACCTCCACACTCCCTGGCCGGGCTCGGCCTGCTTCGCCGTGCCCGCGAACCTTGAAAGGACGGCCTGAATGGTCTCTCGCGTACGCGTCTGGCTCAACCGCACGTACGCGGAGAACGTGTTCTTCATGGATCAGCTGCGGGAGAATCCCAGCGGCCGTCCGGTCGAGATCCATGCGACGCACGGCGACCCCGACTCCCCCATCCTGGCCGCCGCCGACACCGCGGCACTGGAACCGGAGGGGCTGTCCCCGGCCGCGTACGTCGAGTACGCCCTCGATCAGTGCGCCCGGCACTCCATCGACGTGTTCGTTCCGGTGCTGCACCAGGCGGCGGTCGCCGCGCATCGCGAGGAGTTCGCCGCGGTCGGTACGGCTCTGCTGGCGCCGCCCGCCGAGGCCGTGACGACCTTCCAGGACAAGGTGACCGCGTACGAGGCGGTGCGGGCGCTCGGGCTGCCGGTGCCGCCCTGGTGGCGCGTGCGTACCGAGGAAGAACTCGTCGCGGCGGTCGACGCCTTGGAGGCGGACGGCCACAAGGCCTGCTTCAAGCCGGCCGCGGGGGCGGGCGGAGTCGGCTTCCGCATCATCACGCGCTCCCCCTTCTCACTTATGCACCTCAACGGCTTTCCCAGCCCGTACGTGCCGCTGAATCTCGTCGTAGACGCGCTGCGGCAGGCCGACGGCCCCGTCGACTGGCTGGTGATGCCGCGCCTGGAAGAGCCGGAGGTGTCCGTCGACTGTCTGACCGGGCCGGACGGACGGGTGCGGATGGCGGTGGGCCGGACCAAGAACGGCCGTCGGCGCGGCTTCACGCTGCAGCCGTCCTTCATCGAGCCGGCGCGGCTCATCGCCCGGTCCTTCGATCTGCACTACCTCACGAACGTGCAGTTCCGTATGTACGGGGACCAGCCAGTGCTCATGGACGTCAACACACGCCCGGCCGGCGGTCTTCACCAGCTCTCCCAGTGCGGCCTCAACGCCCCATGGGCGGCGGTGCGGCTGGCGCTCGGCGAGGACCCGGGCGAACTGGTTCCGCCGTTCCTGGGCCGGGACTACGCGGTGGTCGCTGGTCCCCGCCCGGTGCGTGCGGTGTCCGTGCCGCAGCCGCAGCCACAGCCGTGCCTGGACGACCGCCGGCCGTCGCTGCCGGCCGTCCCCGCCCCCGCTTCGGAGCCGGCCGCCACGCCTGCGTGATCTCCACACCACCCCGCGCCCCCGTGCCCGGTCAGTCGACCGGGTACCCCCACTCGCGCGCCAACTCGACCAGTCGCGGCGACAGTTCGGCCCCCGGGTCGGCCGGGCGGGCGGACTGGATGCGGCCCGACTTGATGGTCTCGCTCCAGTCGCCGAGCTGGGGGCGGAAGGTGCCGTGGTCCTTCTTGCCGTACTCGAGCATCCCCGGCTCCCAGGGAACCTTGAGGTAGTCGCACAGGCCCCGGGTGACCGTCTCGGGGTCCGCGGTGAGCTCCTCGTACGTGATCACGTGGGCGCCGGTGAGCTGCTGCCGGGCCTCCTCCAGCCTCTCGCTGTAGTCGAGGACCTCACGGCGGATCTGTTCATGGTCCGGGTCGGCGCGACGGTTGGTGAGGGAGGTGACGACCGCGCCCGGGTGGCGGAGCAGGACGATGTAGCGGGCGTCGGGCCAACATCGTTGCAGCCGGGGCCAGATGAGGGTGTTCGGCGGCGTCTTGTCGACGATGATCGCCTTGCCGCTGCGGGTGAGCTCCAGATGGAGCACGCGGTCCCACAGGACGTGTTCCAGCTCGTCCTTGTCCAGCTCCAGCGCCTTCATGGCGTCGGCCGTGAAGTCACGGGCCAGGTGGACGTGGAGGGTGCGCAGATGCATCTCGTGCGGGGCGCGGATCTTGGAGTGGCTGTTCAGCAGGACGCGCAGCAGGGTCGAGCCGGAGCGCACCGAGGACAGGACGAAGACCGGGGAGTCGACCAGGCGCGGGGCACGCGGGGCGACGTACGCGTTCTTCGGGGTCCGCTGCATGGGCATGGCGTCGAGGCTCCGGCGGGGCGGGCTCACCGCCTGGGCCATCAGTCTCCCGCGGCGCTTCAGCCCTTTGCGGATCGCCGAGATACGTGGGTCCCGCACGGTGACACCCCTCTTTTTCTCTCACCTACGCCTTGCCGCGCCATCCCAGGGGTACCGGGCGAACTTCAGGTGTCGTAAAGGCAACAGGCCGTGGTCACGGCGGGCCGAAAACCCGCCGTGACCTGGCTTCTTACCCGTTTCTTAATTCTTCATGGAAAACGGGATCAGTCATTCCGCCGTGACAGCCGCAGGGTCTGCACCTCGAAGGGACGCAGCGACACGGCGACCCCGCCGGCCTCAACGTCCGCCTCGGCGAGGGGCCGCTCCAGAAGGTCGGTGACCTGGGCCCCGGCCAGCGGGAAGCCGGTGCGCAGGGTGCCCTGGGCGCGGCCGCCGCAGGACTCGTAGAGGCGTACGACGACGTCGCCGGACTCGTCGTCGGCGAGCTTGACCGCCTCGACGGTGACGCCCTCGCCCTCGACGCTCACCACCGGCTCGGCCGCGCCGGCCGAATCGGCCACCCGCAGGGGCAGGTTGAGTGCGTAGCCCTCCGCCACCGTGTCCTCGATCGTCGCGCCCGGCAGCAGCGCGTACGTGAAGCGGTGCTTGCCCTGGTCGGCCTCCGGGTCGGGGATGCGCGGGGCGCGGACCAGGCTGAGGCGGACCGTGGTGGTCGTACCGCCGTCCTCGCGGACCGTGCGGGAGACGTCGTGGCCGTAGGTGGAGTCGTTGATGACCGCGACTCCGTAGCCGGGTTCGCCGATGTGCACCCAGCGGTGGTTGCAGACCTCGAAACGGGCCGACTCCCAGCTGGTGTTGGTGTGCGTGGGGCGCTGGATGTGGCCGAACTGGATCTCGGCGGAGGAGTGCGCGGCCCGGATGTCCACCGGGAAGGCCGCCTTGAGGATCTTCTCCGTCTCGTGCCAGTCGATCTCCGTCTCGATGTCGATACGGGGGCTGCCCGCGCGGACGGTGATGGTTTGCGTGATGCGTGAGCCCTTGCCGAAGGCTCGGTCTACGCGGATCGCCGCGAGGAGGGGGTCCTCTTCGATCACCGTGACGGACTCGGCGTCCAGGAGGTCCGTGTAGCGGTTCTTGTAGTGCTTGTCGATGTCCCAGGCGTCCCAGTAGTTGGGGAGGTCGGTGTGGAGGCGGAGCAAATTGCCTTGGGCGGCTAGGACTTCTCGGTCTGACCGCAGGTCGCGTACGGAGGAGAGGGTGCCGTCGTCGGCCACCTCGACTCGTACGAGGCCGTTGTCCAGGACTCGGCCTTCGGTGACCGTCACCGGGTGCGGGGGTTCGCCCGCGCCGAGGGGCGCGCTGCCGTTGGCGGGGACCTCGGTGTACATCGGGACGCCTACCGAGGTGCGTACGACCTCTGCGCGGTCGCACGGGCTCGTGTTGAACACCCGCGTCTCACCCGAGCCGAGCGCCGCCACGGCCTCGCCCGTGAGGGCCTGGACCTCCTGAGCGACCCGCGCGTACTCCGCCTCCGCCTCCCGGTGCACCCAGGCGATCGACGAGCCCGGCAGGATGTCGTGGAACTGGTGGAGCAGGACTGTCTTCCAGAGGCGGTCGAGCTTTTCGTACGGGTAGGAGTAGCCCGGCGCGTTCAGGGCGGCGGTGGTGGCCCACAGCTCGGCCTCGCGCAGGAGGTGTTCGCTGCGCCGGTTGCCCTGCTTGGTGCGGGCCTGGGAGGTGTAGGTGGCGCGGTGCAGCTCCAGGTAGAGCTCGCCGACCCAGACGGGGGCGTCGGGGTACTCCTCGCGGGCGTCCGCGAAGAACTTGTCGGGGTGCTCCACGACGACCTTCGCCGAGCCCTCCAGGTCCGCGAGGCGCCGGGCGCGTTCCATGATCTCGCGGGTGGGGCCGCCGCCGCCGTCGCCCCAGCCGAAGGGGGCCAGGGAGCGCGTACCGCCGCCCTTCTCCTGGTAGTTGCGGACGGCGCGGGCCATCTCGTCGCCGCTGAACCGGGCGTTGTAGGTGTCGACCGGCGGGAAGTGGGTGAAGATGCGGGTGCCGTCGATGCCCTCCCACCAGAAGGTGTGGTGGGGGAACTTGTTCGTCTGGTTCCAGGAGATCTTCTGGGTGAGGAACCAGTCGTTGCCCGCGAGCTTGGCGAGCTGCGGATAGGCGGCGGTGTAGCCGAAGGAGTCCGGCAGCCACACGCCCTTGGTCTCGACGCCGAAGTGCTCCATGAAGAACTTCTTGCCGTGCACGAGCTGGCGGGCGATGGCCTCGCCGCCGGGCAGGTTGCCGTCGGCCTCGACCCACATGCCGCCGACCGGCGCCCACTGGCCCTTCTCGACGGACTTCTTGATCCGCTCCCACACCTGGGGGTAGTTGTCGCGCACCCACTCGTACTGCTGGGCCTGCGAGCAGGCGAAGATGAAGTCCTCGTACTCGTCGGCCAGCGCCGTGACGTTCGAGAAGGTGCGGGACGTCTTGCGCTTGGTCTCGCGGATGGGCCACAGCCAGGCCGAGTCGATGTGCGCGTGGCCGACGCCGGAGACGGTGTGGGCGCTGGCGTGCGCGGGCTTGGCCAGGGCGGGGGCGAGCACCTCGCGGACCGCGGCGGCGCTGCCGGAGACGTCGTCCAGGTCCACGGTGTCCATGGCCCGGTCAAGGGTGTGCAGGATCTCGTGGCGCCGCGGGTCGTGCTCTTCGAGGTGGACCATCAGTTCGCGCAGCACCTGGAGGTCCAGGTCGAGGTGGAAGACGTCCTCGTCGAGGACGGCGAGGTCGGCGCGCTGGAAGGTGTAGATCGGCTTGTCGCCTGCGGTCAGCACGTCGCCCATGACGGTCGGGCGCGAGAAGTTGTCGGCGAGGATGTCCGGGTTGGACGCGGCCTCGACGAGGTAGTGGATCTCCTCGCCGCCCGTTGCCGGGTTGGCGATCGGCACGTACTGGTTGAGCGGGTTGACGGCCTTGAGCGGGGTGCCGTCGGCGAGGTGGACGAGCGCCTCGGCCTGGTTGCCGGGCCAGTCGCCGATGAACCCGAGGTCGATGACGGCCTCGACGCGCCTCCCGGCCCACTCGGCCGGCACCTGCCCGCGCATCCGGAACCAGGTCGTCCCCCAGGGCGGGCCCCAGGGGGTGTCCATCGCGAAGGGCGCGTACGACGCCGACGCGGCCTCCTCGAAGGGGACGGGCTCGCCCGGTGCCTGCCAGGCTTCGACCTCGAAGGGCACGGAGGCGGCGTAGAGCGCGGTCTTGATGCGCTGGTCGTGGACGCGCTGGACGCGCTCCTCGATCCTGCGGCGTTCGTCATGCATGTGCGGGTCTCCTCGGAGGGCTCTGCTTCAGGCGCTGCTTCAGAGGGTCTACTACTTCAGGTACGCCAGGCCAGGGTGCTCGGCGGTGTAGCCCTCGACGAGACGACGGGCGACGTTCACGGAGTCGACCAGCGGGTGCAGGGCGAAGGCCTTCACCGCGGTCGTACGGGAGCCGGATTGGGCCGCGACGAGCACCTGGCGCTCGACCGCCTTCACCGCGCAGACCAGGCCGGTCGCGTGGTCGGGGAGCGGGTCGACGGCGACCGGGTGCGCGCCGTTGGCGTCGACGAGGCAGGGCACCTCGATGACGGCGTCCGTGTCGAGGACGGACAGGGTGCCCTGGTTGCGGACGTTGAGGATCAGTGTGGTGCGCTCGTCGCGGGCGATGGCCCGCATCAGGGCGAGGGCCACCTTCTCGTAGCCGCCGGAGAGGTCGTCGGCGTCGCGCTCGCCGGCGCCCGCCGCGGCCCGGGACTCGGACATGTACGTGGCCTCGCGCTCGGCCCGGGTGCTCTCCCAGGTCTTGAGGGCCTCGGCATCGGGGCGCCGCATCGCCTCGTAGAAACCGGCCTGCTGGTCGCGCAAGAAAGCGCCGCGGGTCTTCTCGGCGTCCTGGTAGGCGCGTACGGCTTCGCGGTTGAAGTAGTAGTAGTGCAGGTACTCGTTCGGGATCGCGCCCAGGGACTGGAGCCACTCGGTGCCGAAGAGTTTGCCCTCCTCGAAGGAGCCGAGCAGGTCCGGGTCGGCGAGCAGGCGCGGCAGTTCGTCGCGTCCGGCGACGCGCAGGCCGCGGACCCAGCCGAGGTGGTTGAGGCCGACGTAGTCGATCCAGGCCTCGCGCGGGTTCGCGACGCCGAGGACCCGGGCGATCCGGCGGCCGAGGCCGACCGGTGAGTCGCAGATGCCGATCACACGGTTGCCGAGGTGCCGGGACATGGCTTCGGTGACGAGGCCTGCCGGATTGGTGAAGTTGATCACCCAGGCGTCGGGGGCGAGCCGGGCCACGCGCCGCGCGACGTCGACGGCGACGGGCACCGTCCGCAGTCCGTACGCGATGCCGCCCGCGCCGACGGTCTCCTGGCCGAGGACGCCCTGGTCGAGGGCGACCCGCTCGTCGGCCGCGCGTCCTTCGAGGCCGCCGACGCGGATCGCGGAGAAGACGAAGTCGGCGCCGCGCAGCGCTTCGTCGAGGTCGGTGGTGGCGGTCACGGCGGGTGCGCCCGGGACGCCGGCCGCCTGCTCGGCGAGGACGCGGGCGACGGCCGACAGCCGCCCCCCGTCCAGATCGTGCAGCACGACGTCGGTGACGCGGCCCTCGGCGCGGTCCCCGAGGAGCGCCCCGTACACGAGTGGCACCCGGAATCCGCCGCCACCCAGAATCGTCAGCTTCACGCCACAGCCCTTTCCACGTTCATGTCCGCACCACACAGCTCATGTCTGCACCACGCGTACGCCCGCCTCCTCAAGTGCGGACCTGGTTCCGGCGTCCGCCGGACCGTTGGTCACGACCACGTCGAGGTCCTCGGGTCCGCAGACCTTCGCCATCCCCGTACCCGGGAACTTGGCCCGGTCCGCGAGCAGGACGACCTTGTCGGCCGCGGCGATCATGGCGCGCTTCACGGGGACCTCGACGACCGTCGTGTCCATCACCTGCCCACCTGGGCGCACTCCACTGGTGCCGAGGAAGAGCCAGTCCGCGCGCAGCTGGCGCAGGTTGTCCTCGGTGAGGAAGCCGACCAGGGAGCGGTACTCGCGGCGGACCATGCCGCCGAGCAGCACCAGTTCGATGCCCTCGTCGTCCACGAGTTCCTCGTAGACCACCAGGTTGCTGGTGATCACGGTGATGCGTCGGCCGTGCAGCTGCCGGGCCAGGCGGTAGGCGGTGGTGCCGATGTCGAGCAGCACGGACTGGCCGTCCTCGATCATCGCTGCGGCCCGCTCGGCGATGGCATCCTTCTCGGATACGCGCACCTCCGCGACCTCGGCGAAGGGCTGGTCGCCCTCCTCGGCGACGGCCCCGCCGTGGACCCGTGTGAGGAGGCCGTCCTCTTCGAGTTTGACCAGGTCGCGGCGGATTGTGGCGGGGCTCACGCCCAGCTGTTCCGAGAGGTCGGTCACGGCGGCGGGCCCGCCGGACCGCAGGGACCGCAGGATGAGTTGGTGTCGTCGTTCTGCCAGCACGCCGTGAACAGTACTCGTCATTCGCAATCAATTCCATGCTCGGTTCTGCTCAACTCTTGCCAAATTGGCTGGATGCGCGCACGATCCTGTGCACGGAATTGCAGGTTTTGACGAGAGGAACAGCGCGTGGTGGGTGACGAACAGCCCGATGTCCTGCTGACCGGGCTGCTCTTCTACGACCTCGTCCTCACCGGTCTGGGCAAGCCGCCGACTCCCGGCGAGGAGATCTGGACCGAGGGGATGGGCGCGGGCCCGGGAGGGATCGCGAATCTGGCCGTGGCCGCGGCCAGGTTCGGCTTGAACACCTCCCTGGCCACGGTCTTCGGGGACGACTACTACGGCGCGTACTGCCGTGACGTCCTCGCGGACCAGGAGCACATCGACCTCTCGCTGTCCCGTACGGCAGTCGGCTGGCACACCCCGCTCACCGTCGCGCTCGCGTACGACCACGACCGGGCCCTGATCACCCACGGCCAGGAGCCCCCGTACTCGCAGGACGCGCTGATGGGCGACCCGCCCGCCGCGCGCACCGCCCTCGTGCACATCGAGGCCGAGCCCCGCGCCTGGCTCGCCAAGGCGGCGGCGAACGGCACGCACATCTACGCGGACGTCGGCTGGGACCCCACCCAGCAGTGGTCCGCCGACCTCCTCGACCAGCTCTCCCTGTGCCATGCCTTCCTGCCCAACGACACCGAGGCGATGGCCTACACCCGCACCGACACCGCAGCCGCTGCGCTCAGCAAGCTCTCCGAACTGGTGCCGGTGGCCGTGGTCACGCGGGGCCGCGACGGTGCGGTCGCCGTCGACCAGACCACGGGCGAGTACGCCGATGTGCCGGCCCTGGACCTCGATGTCGTGGACGCGACGGGCGCCGGAGACGTCTTCGGCGCGAGCTTCGTCGCGGCCTCCCTCGGCGGCTGGCCCCTCGAAGAACGGTTGCGCTTCGCCGTGCTGGCCGCCGGTCTGTCCGTACGCCATCACGGCGGGGCCCTGGCCGCACCCGGCTGGTACGGCGTCCACCAGTGGTGGCAGGCCGTCGACGATCCGGAACTGCGGCGGGCGTACGGCTTCCTGGCCGACCGCCTGCCCGCGGACCCCGGTCCGCCCCTCCCGCACGCCCCGGTGAC
>NZ_JAAKZX010000079.1 GCF_011045025.1 Streptomyces ureilyticus | reverse complement strand
CGTCTAGACAGTACGAGGGTGGGGGCGCCGTCTCGCGAGACGGCGCCCCCACCCTCGTACCGACGTCAGAACTTGTTGCGCGGAGTGATCCCCAGCGACATGCCCGACAGCCCCCGCTGCCGTCCCCCGAGCTTGCCCGCGATCGAGCGCAGGGCCGTGCCCGCCGGGGAGTCGGGGTCGGTCAGGACGACCGGCTTGCCCTCGTCGCCGCCCTCGCGGAGGCGGACGTCGATCGGGATGCTGCCCAGCACGGGAACCGTCGCGCCGGTCGTCCGGGTCAGGCCGTCGGCGACCGCCTGGCCGCCGCCCGTGCCGAAGACGTCGACCATCTCGCCGCAGTGCGGGCAGGGCAGACCGGACATGTTCTCCACCACGCCCACGATCTTCTGATGCGTCTGGACGGCGATCGAACCGGCCCGCTCGGCGACCTCCGCGGCGGCCAGCTGGGGCGTCGTCACGATCAGGATCTCGGCGTTCGGCACCAGCTGTGCGACGGAGATCGCGATGTCGCCCGTGCCCGGCGGGAGGTCCATGAGGAGGACGTCCAGGTCGCCCCAGTACACGTCCGCCAGGAACTGTTGCAGTGCGCGGTGGAGCATCGGGCCGCGCCAGACGACCGGTGTGTTGCCCGGGGTGAACATGCCGATCGAGATGACCTTCACGCCGTTCGCCGACGGCGGCATGATCATGTTCTCGACCTGGGTCGGACTCCCGTCGCTGCCCAGCATGCGGGGCACGGAGTGGCCGTAGATGTCGGCGTCCACGACACCGACCTTCAGGCCGTCCGCCGCCATCGCCGCCGCCAGGTTCACGGTCACCGACGACTTGCCGACGCCGCCCTTGCCGGAGGCGACCGCGTACACGCGTGTGAGCGAGCCCGGCTTGGCGAACGGGACCTCGCGCTCGGCCTGCCCGCCGCGCAGCGTGGACGCCAGCTCGCGGCGCTGCTCGTCGCTCATCACGTCCAGCGTGACGTCGACGCGCGTGACACCGTCGACCGCCTCGACCGCCCTCGTCACATTGTCCGTGATCGTCTGGCGCATGGGGCAGCCGGAGACCGTCAGGTACACGGTGACCGCGACCGCACCATCCGCCCCGATCTCCACCGATTTGACCATCCCCAGCTCGGTGATGGGTCGCTGGATCTCGGGGTCGTTCACCGTCGCCAGCGCTGCGCGCACCGCGTCTTCCGTAGCCATACGAACGATGGTACGGCGCTTTCACCCACCCCCGAAAAGCCCTTCAGCGGTCGCCTACGTCACGTCCGCGCGGTTGTTCCGCCGGGAATACGACCCGTCCGTCGAGCCTCCGCTCGTCCAGCTCCCTGACCAGGTCCTCGAGTTCGGAGCGGATCCAGTCGCGGGTGGCGACCTCACCGAGACCGGCGCGCAGCGCGGCGATCTCGCGGGTCAGATACTCGGTGTCCGCGATCGACCGCTCGTTCTGCTTGCGGTCCTGTTCGAGATTGACCCGGTCGCGGTCGTCCTGCCGGTTCTGCGCGAGCAGGATGAGCGGGGCGGCGTACGAGGCCTGGAGCGAGAGCATCAGGGTGAGGAAGATGAACGGGAACTCGTCGAAACGCAGGCCGCTGGGCGCCGCGACGTTCCACAGGACCCACACGATGATGACGACGGTCATCCAGACGAGGAACCGCCCGGTGCCGATGAACCGCGCGATCCGCTCCGACAGCTTCCCGAAGGCCTCCGGGTCCCACTCGGGCACCAGCCTGCGGCGCGGCGGCAGGGGCTGGTCGAGCCGGATGCGCGGGCGTGCGGTGACGCCCATCGGTACCCGCTCGCGGGGGTCGCGCTCAGGAGCCATGCGAGACCCCCTGAGCCTCCACGTCCAGGTGGAACTCCGTCTCGCGCCAGTCCTCGGGCAGCATGTGGTCGAGTACGTCGTCCACGGTCACCGCGCCGAGCAGCGACCCGCTCTCGTCGACCACGGGCGCCGCGACCATGTCGTACGTCGCGAAGAAGCCGGCCACCACCTGCAGCGGGTCCTCCGGTCGGAGCGCCTGGAGATCATCGTCGAGAAGCGCGCTGACCAGCGTGTACGGAGGGTCGCGCAGCAGCCGCTGGAAGTGCACGGTGCCGAGGTACTTGCCGGTCGGCGTCTCGTCGGGCGGGCGGCACACGTACACCTGGGCGGCCAGCGCGGGGGAGAGGTCGGGGTTGCGGACCCGGGCCAGCGCGTCGGCGACCGTCGCGTCCGGCTGCAGCACGATCGGCTCGGTGGTCATCAGACCGCCGGCCGTCCGCTCCTCGTACGCCATCAGCCGCCGTACGTCCGCCGCCTCGTCCGGGCGCATCAGCGTGAGCAGCCTCTCCTTGTCCTCCTCCGGCAGCTCGGCCAGCAGGTCGGCCGCGTCGTCGGGGTCCATCGCCTCCAGGACGTCGGCGGCGCGCTCTTCCTTGAGCTTGCCGAGGATCTCGATCTGGTCGTCCTCGGGCAGTTCCTCGAGGACATCGGCGAGCCGGTCGTCGTTGAGGGCCGCGGCAACCTCCGCGCGCCGCTTGGACGAGAGGTGGTGCAGTACGTTCGCGAGGTCGGCCGGGCGCAACTGCTCGAAGGTGGCGAGGAGACTCTCGGCGCCCTGCCCCTGCTCCTCGAGCGAGAACCCGGTCACGGCGGACCACTCGACGGTCAGCGTCTCTCCCTTCGACCGCCGGAAGGTGCCGCCCTTCCCCTTGCGTACGAAGACCCGGTCGATCTCCCAGTCGCGGCGGGCCGGCAGCTGCTGGACCGACACATCCAGGACCGTCACCTCCTCGTCGGTCTCGACGAGGTGTACGCGCCGGTCGAGCAGTTCCCCGATGACGAGCCGCTCGGTGGGCCGCTGCTCGAAGCGCCGTACGTTCAGGACACCGGTGGTGATGACCTGGCCCGACTCGATGCCGGTCACCCGCGTCATGGGCAGGAAGATGCGCCGGCGCGTCGACAGCTCGACGACGAGGCCGAGCAGCCGGGGCGGGCGCTGCCCGACCCGCAGCATGGCGACGAGATCGCGCACCCGGCCCACCTGGTCGCCGTTCGGGTCGAAGACGGCGACACCTGAGAGGTGCGAGACGAAGATCCGGGGAGCGCCTGCGGCCATGCCGCGCACCTCCTCCCTGCTCACCGTTCCCTTATCGACATATCCGTATTTGCGGGCTTCAGGCTAGCCCGTCCCGACTGGACCCGCCCCGGTGGCGGACCTGGACGGACTGCCTCCGGAGTGCGTGGACGGCACAGGTACGCTGCCGTACGCCGTTGAGGACTCCCGAACGAGAGGTGCTCCCACCCGTGACCGCAATTCCCCAGGGCCGTAGCCACCGGGCCGCACTCATCAGCGCGATGTGCGCACTGGTCGTGACGGGGACAGGACTGACGGGGTGCGGCGGCGAGGACCCGAACGCGGGCACCAACGGGGTCGGCAAGCTCCCCGCCGACGAGATCCAGGCCAGGACGAACAAGGCGGCCCGGGGTGCGAACACGGTCCACCTCTCCGGCTCGGTCGTCAGCAACGGCCGTACGTACAAGCTCGACATGCGCCTCAAGGCCGACGGCGGCACCGGTTCCGTCACCACACAGGACACGACCTTCCGGCTGCTGCGGGTCGGTGAGCACCTGTTCTTGAAGGCCGACGCGGATTTCTGGGCGGACGAGGACGACAAGGACGCCGAGGGCAGCGGAGGCAAGAACAGCGACGCGGACGCGGAGGCCGCCGAAAAGCTCGAGGGCATGTACGTGAAGGTCCCGCAGGGCGACCCCGCCTACCAGCGCTTCACCGGTTTCACCGACAAGGACGTACTCCTGGACGGCCTCCTCACCCTCCACGGCACCCTCGCCACGGACGGCCACCACGAACGCTTCGGCATCCGCACCATCCGCATCACCGGCGACAAGGGCTCAGGCGGCACCCTGGACGTCTCCCTGGAGGGCAAGCCCTACCCCCTACTCCTGGCCCGGGCAGGCAACGCGGGAACGATCCGCCTGACGGACTGGGGCAAGGACTTCCCCCTGGAAGAACCGGCGAAGAACGAGATGGTGGACTACGGGCAACAGCTACCGGAGTCGTAAGGGTTCACGAGCGCCCCGTCAGGGGCGCGGGGCTGTATCAATTTGCGGCTCCGCCGCGCGGGCGCTACCAGCCACGACGCACCCGCGGCCTAAAACGGACCTGCCCACGCCTAGCGTCGCTTCTTGCGGAACAGCAGCCGATGCACCCCCGCCGGGGCCGGCTGACGCGTAATCGCCGGCGAAGGCGCCGGCACGGCCGCGAGCGAGCCGTCCGGCAGCGGCGCCGTACCCCCCGTCGGCACCAAGCGGAGCACCCGGCACTCCCGAGCCCACCGCTCAGTCATCGCCTCCCCATCCGGCGCGTTCAGCCGCTTGCCCTTCAGCTCGCCGACCGCGGCGTCCCACTCGGGGGACCGGGAAGCCAGCTCCACGACCTTCGCCGCCCAGGACACAAGCCGCCCGCCCTTGTCCTTGCTGCGTACGGTCACCACCGCCTCGCCCCCGTCGACGAGCCCCGGCAACGGCTGCTCACCGCCCCCGTCGCCGACCAGGCACACCGCACCGTCGAACCACACATGCCACAGGGCCCGGTCCGGCGCCGCTGCGCCCACACCCCGCACCCACACGAGCGCGGACTTCTTGGTGGCCTCCTCGACGAGGGCCTGCTCGAGCAGCTCATCCGTCATGGCAGCAAGGGTATCCAGCCCACTCGTACCAGTCCGGCCCACTCGCACCAGTCCGGCCCGCTCACCGCAGTCCGAGCCCGCTCACAGCCACCCGTTGCGCTTCAGCGTGCGGTGGATCGTGAAGCAGATCCCCACCGTGATGCCCAGCACCAGCGGGTAGCCGAACCTCCAGCGCAGCTCCGGCATGTAGTCGAAGTTCATGCCGTAGACGCCACACACCATCGTCGGTACGGCGATGATCGCCGCCCACGACGTGATCTTGCGCATGTCCTCGTTCTGCGCGACCGAGGCCTGCGCGAGGTTGGCCTGGAGGATCGAGTTGAGCAGCTCGTCGAACCCGACGACCTGCTCCTGGACCCGGGCGAGGTGGTCGGCGACATCACGGAAGTACTTCTGGATGTCCGGGTCCACAAGCCGCATCGGCCGCTCGCTCAGCAGCTGCATGGGCCGCATCAGCGGGGACACCGCCCGCTTGAACTCCAGTACCTCACGCTTGAGCTGGTAGATCCGGGCCGAGTCGACACCGCGCGCGGTCCCGCCCTTGCGCCCCGGCGAGAACACCGCCGTCTCGACCTCGTCGATGTCGTCCTGCACGGCGTCCGCCACCGCGATGTATCCGTCGACGACATGGTCGGAGATGGCGTGCAGCACAGCCGACGGCCCCTTGGCGAGCAGTTCGGGGTCGTCCTGCAGCCGGTGCCGCAGCGCCCGCAGCGAGCCCTGCCCGCCGTGCCGCACGGTGATGAAGAAGTCCCGGCCGGTGAAACACATCACCTCGCCGGTCTCCACGATCTCGCTGGTGGCGGTGAGTTCGTCGTGCTCCACGTAGTGGATGGTCTTGAAGACGGTGAAGAGCGTGTCGTCGTAGCGCTCCAGCTTGGGCCGCTGGTGGGCGTGCACCGCGTCCTCGACGGCGAGCGGGTGCAGCCCGAACTCGCGGGCGATGACGGCGAATTCGTCCTCCGTGGGCTCGTGCAGCCCGATCCAGGCGAAGCCGCCGTCACGGCGCACCTGGAGCATCGCCTCGTGCGGGGTGAGGGTGGCGGGGAACGGGACGCGGGCGCCGTCCCGGTAGATGGCGCAGTCCACGACAGCCGAGTTCGTCCCGGCCTCGCGGGTGCTGTCATACGTGCCGCCGTCCTTGCGCAGCGAGGGACGGACCGCGGCGCGCAGGTCTCGGATCATCGACATGGCAGGCTCCTTCGCGTACGAGCCGCCTGGCAACGGTTGGAACTGCCCGGAATGGGGACGTCCTGACTGGGGTCTCCGGTTTTTGAAGGCCGGGGATGTTTGGCACGTCCGCAAAGCGGGGAGCACCGCACCGTCGCGGTGGCAGCTTCGCTACTGATACAGATCAGACAGATCAGGCAAAAACGAAGTGCTCTTCCGTCGTGCACCGACACGCATGACGCGAGTACGGGAGGCGGCAGCCAGTAGAGCTCGGATTGTGAGAACTCAGCAGCCGGAAGAGCGGGTAGTACTACACGGTCGACTTCGATCCATGGAGCCCCACCTCCTCCGGCCGGTCCCCCGTAGGGGAGATCCATCCCCCGTAGGGGAGTGTTGTGCGTCGGGACTCGAGAGCGACGCTTCTGCGTGCTGCCCCGACCAGCGGCCAAGACTATCAGCCCACCGGCCTGTCAAGCCGCCGCTTCGGCCTTGTCGCTCCCGGGAATCAGGGCAGAAGTCCCCAAAAAGACGCAGCTTATGCTCACCGTATGGCTGATGTTCTTCCTTTGGTGGAGGCCCGGTTGCGTACCGCGCTGGGCGAACCGGACGCGCGCGCAGCGGTCACCTTCCTCGGCACGGACCGCGTCGAGGTGCTCCGCTTCAGCGGCGAAGGCGCCGGGGAAGGGATCGTCCGCTACGCCACGCTCGGCATGTCCGCGCAGCCGATGACGGACCCCACGGCGACCCTCGCCGACCCGCTCAAGGGCCCGCGCGCCGAGCTGGTCCTCTCCGTACGCCCCGGTGTCGCCGACACCGACAAGGTGCTCCGCCCGCTTGCCGTACTGGCCGCGTCTCCGCAGGTCGAGGGCCTGGTCGTGGCCCCCGGAGCCTCGCTCGACGTCGGCGAACCCCTGTGGCCGGGCGCCCCGTTCACCTCCGTACTGGTCGCCGAGCCGGGCGGCCTCGTCGAGGACCTGGACCTGGACGAGCCCCTCGATCCCGTACGTTTCCTGCCGCTGCTTCCGATGACGCCGAACGAGGCGGCGTGGAAGCGGGTGCACGGCGCGGCCGCCCTCCAGGAACGCTGGCTCACGGGCGGAACCGACCTGCGCGATCCCTCGCGCAAGTCCGTGTCCCTCGACTGAAGCCAACCTTCCGCTGGAATCGTCCAGTTGGGAATGTCACACTCGTTCAATCGGCGGCGACGGGGCTCGCCGGACGGGTGATCGTCCTTGACGCGGCGACAGCCGGGGAGGACCGTTGGGGCCTATGAGGGGCGAACCCAGTTGCCCGAAGTGTGGTGGCCGGGTCAGGGCTCCCGGACTCTTTGCCGACTCCTGGCAGTGTGATGTGCACGGCCCTGTGCACCCGCTGCAGCCCGTGATCCCGCCCAGCGTCGAGGCCCTCAGCGTCGTGGTGCACCGTGCGCGCGTGCCGGTGTGGATGCCATGGCCGCTGCCCGTCGGCTGGCTCTTCACGGGTGCGGCCTTCGCGGGCGACGACCGCAGCGGCGGCCGTGCCACCGCCGTGGCCTGCTCGGGCCCGGGCCCGCTCGGCGGCGTAGGAGAGCTGGTGCTCGTCGCCGAGGAACTCGGCGTGGGCCTCGGCTCCCGGTACGCGGGAATGGACGGCCCGGACCCCGGCCCGTACATGAACGTCGAGAAGCCGGCCCAGGCGAAGGTCCTCGCGGCGGGCCGCCCGACCCCCCTCTGGCTGGTCTCCGGCACCCCCGACGACCGCGCCGTCTTCGCCGGCGAGGCGCTCGGCCTGTGGCTGTGGGCGGTCGTCTGGCCCGAGCAGTCGGGCCTGCTGATGTACGACGAACTGGTACTGACCGACCTGCGGGACGCGGGCGCGGAGGTGGATCTGCTGCCGTGCGGGGCGCTGTCACCGCGCATCCTGGAGCCGTAGGGGCTCAGGGCGGGGACGCGTGCGGTTCTCGTTACCCTTGAGTGTCCCTTCCGCCTGGTCAGATCCTGGAGTCCTCGTACGTGCGCATCGACCTGCACACCCACTCCACCGCTTCCGACGGTACGGACACCCCCGCCGAGCTGGTGCGCAATGCCGCCGCGGCCGGTCTGGACGTCGTCGCGCTGACCGACCACGACACCACCCGCGGACATGCCGAGGCCGTCGCCGCGGTCCCGGAAGGCCTCACCCTCGTCACCGGAGCCGAACTCTCCTGCCGCCTCGACGGCGTGAGCCTGCACATGCTCGCGTACCTCTTCGATCCCGAGGAGCCCGACCTGCTGCGTGAGCGTGAGCTCGTACGCGACGACCGGGTGCCGCGGGCCCACGGCATGATCTTTAAGCTCCAGGAGCTGGGCGTGCCGGTGACCTGGGAGCAGGTGGCGCGGATCGCGGGCGACGGGTCCGTGGGGCGGCCGCACATCGCGACCGCGCTGGTCGAGCTGGGCGTCGTGCCCAGCGTCTCCGACGCCTTCACGCCCGACTGGCTCGCCGACGGCGGCCGGGCGTACGTCGAGAAGCACGAGACGGACCCCTTCGAGGCGATCCGGCTGGTCAAGGCCGCGGGCGGCGTGACCGTCTTCGCCCATCCCGCCGCTTCGAAGCGGGGCCAGATCGTGCCGGAGTCCGCGATCGCCGAACTCACGGCGGCCGGACTCGACGGCATCGAGGTCGACCACATGGACCACGACCCGGCGACCCGGTCCCGACTCCGCGGCCTGGCGGCCGACTTGGGGCTGCTGACGACGGGGTCCAGCGACTATCACGGCAGCCGCAAGACGTGCGTGCTCGGGGAGTTCACCACGGATCCCGAGATCTATGGGGAGATCGCGCGACGGGCCACGGGGGCGATTCCCGTGCCCGGGACCGGCGGGGAAACCGACCGCTAGCAGATTTTGAGCAGAGCCGAACACACAGAGCCCCGTACGGCATCGATGCCGTACGGGGCTCTGAAGTGTGCTGTCGGGCGTCCGCGCGTTACGAGACGGGGGCTTCGGCCGGGCGGATCAGAATGCGCTGGCCGATGGCGGCGGCCTGCTGCACGATCCGGTTGACGGAGGCGGCGTCCACGACGGTCGTGTCCACGGCGGTGCCGTCGACGTCGTCGAGGCGCATGATTTCGAAGCGCATACGGCTTCTCCCTTCGTCTGGTCATCCTCCTGAAGGAGAACTACTGGTAGGTGGAACATGGGGCGTCTGTGCCACGGGTTCCACAACGAGTCAACGGGATGCGGGTGACAAACATTCCCTACGCTAAATAAATTTTTCGAACGCCTAATTACTTGATGGTAGTGGACCGCTTGTGTTCACACAGTGACGTCCTGCGACAATGAGGCGCATATGAATGACGACTTCGCTGGAACCGACGCACTGGCCGCCCTCGGTGCGCGCATGGACCGCACGAACGAGCTGCTCCAGCGCATGCTCGCCGAGGTGGCCAAGACGCCGTCCACCCATGCGATCTTCGTCGACGCCGGTTATCTGTACGCGGCCGCCGGGCGGCTCGTCGCCGGTACGGAGGACCGCCGGGCCTTCGACCTGGACGCCGAAGGCCTCATCGAGGCGCTCATCGACAGGGCGCGCACGATCTTCGCGGACAGCAGGCTGCTGCGCGTCTACTGGTACGACGGCGCACGTCGCCGCATCCACACGGCGGAACAGCAGTCCATCGCCGAGCTGCCCGACGTCAAGGTCCGGCTGGGCAACCTCAACGCCAACAACCAGCAGAAGGGCGTCGACTCCCTGATCCGCAGCGACCTGGAATCGCTGGCCAGGCATCGCGCCATCAGCGACGCCGCACTCATCGGAGGCGACGAGGACCTGGTCTCCGCGGTCGAGGCGGCGCAGGGGTACGGGGCGCGGGTCCACCTCTGGGGCATCGAGGCGCCGGAGGGGCGCAACCAGGCGGAACCGCTGCTTTGGGAGGTCGACAGTCAGCGGACCTTCGACCTGGAGTTCTTCAAGCCGTACGTCTCCCGCCGGACCGCCGCTTCCTACGAAGCCTCGGCGGGAGCGCGGCCCACGCGGGAGGACGTGCGGTTCGTGGGGGCGCAGGTCGCCGCGCAGTGGCTGGGGGCGCGGGGGCGCGAGGCACTGGCGGATCTGCTGCCCGGACATCCGTATCTGCCCGGGCCCGTCGACCAGGACCTGCTGGTGGAGGCGGAGGGCCTGCTGCAGTACTCGCTGCGCGGGCAGGCGGATCTGCGGCGGGCGCTGCGGGACGGCTTCTGGGGGCACTTGCAGGCGCAGTACTGAGGCCTACTTGGGTTGATCCGCCTGGTCGGTCTGATCCGCCTCGTCGGTCAGGTCAGGTCCGTCTGCTTCCAGAAGGTGGCCAGAGCTTCGGCCGTGTCCCGGGGGCGGTCCGTGTTGGGGGAGTGCTCGGCTCCGCGTACGACCGTGCGGTGGGCCTTGAGGCGTACGGCCATGTCGTCGAGGAGCGGCACCGGCCAGGTGCCGTCCTCTTCGCCCGACAGGACGTGAAAGGGGATCGGTACGGCGGCCAGCTCGGCGACGCGGTCCGGTTCCGTGCACAACTGGCGGCCCGCGGCGATGAGTTGAGCAGGGCTGTTGCCGAGCCAGCGTTGCCTGAGTACTTCGAAGCCGTCGAGTCCGGCGTCCAGGTCCTGCTGGTCGGCCGCGTCCTCCGGGGGCTCCAGTGCCTGGATCGCCTCCCACACCTGCGCCATGTCCATCACGGCGAGCGCGTCCCGCAGCAGCTTGACGCGCAGCTGTTGTGAAGCGGAGATCTCAGCCGGTCCCGAGGCGATGAGGGTGAGCGAGCGGAAGCGCGTGGGGTCCAGCAGTACGGCGGCTCGGGCGACCTGTCCGCCGAACGAGTGGCCGACGAGGTGGACGCGTTCCTGCGGCGTCTCGGTGACCGCATCGACCTGGGCGAGTACGTCCCGCGCCAACTCGCCCTGCGCGTACGGGGCTTCGTCGTCTCTTGGCCCCGGCGTCTCGTACTGGCCGCGTCCGTCCACGGCGAGGGTCCGGTATCCGGCCGCGGCCAGGGGTTCGTGCAGGGAGATGAAGTCCTCCTTGCTGCCGGTGAACCCTGGCAGCAGCAGCGCGGTTCCCTTCGCTTCGACGCCGGGTGCCACGGGGGCGTCGATCACGGCGAACTCACCGCGCGCGGTGCCGAGCCGATACGCACGGGCGCCGGGCGGGGGGACAAAGGTGGCGGGCCTGCTCATGAGGAGGAGGCTAGCCGGGGAAGCTGTCGGACGGGTTGTGGGGCGGAGTGACTTTTCGCGCTTCCGGAATGGCGACGGCCCGGCCCCAAGTGCTGGGGCCGGGCCGTCGGAGAGAGGCTCTCAGCTCTCGGTCGCCTCGGTGGCTGCCGCCTTCTTGCGGGTGCGACGGCGGGGCGTCGCCTCCGGCGCGTCGGCCTCGGCGGGCGTGGCCGCCGCCTTACGGGTACGCCGGGGCTTGGCCGGGGCCTCGTCCGTGCCGGGCTCGGCCGCCTGAGCCGGGATGCCGACCTCCGCCGCCTTACGCGTACGGCGGCGCGGCTTCGCCTCGGTCGCCTCGGCGGTGTCCATGGCGGCCTCGGCAGCGGCCGCGGTCTTGCGGGTGCGACGCGGCTTGGTCTCCGTCGACTCGACCGCTGTGCCCTCGGCCGTGTCCAGCGCGGCCTGGGCCGCCTTGCGCGTACGGCGGCGCGGCGTGGCCGCCGGCTCCTCCGTCGCCTGTGCCGGGATGCCGGCCTCGGCGGTTTCGGCAACCTTGCGCGTACGACGCCGGGGCTTCGCCTCGGTCGCCTCGGCGGTGTCCACCGCTGCCTCGGCCGTCGCCTTGCGGGTCCGGCGCGGCTTGGTCTCCGCCGCCTCGACGACCGTGCCGTCCGCCGTGTCCACGGCCGTTTCGGCGGCCTTGCGGGTACGACGTCGGGGCTTGGCCTCGGTCGGCTCGGCCACCTCGGTCGCCATGGTCGTGCCTTCGGCCGTTTCCACAGCCTTGCGAGTGCGGCGGCGCGGCTTGGTCACGGTCGCCTCAGCGGCGTTCGCGGCCTCCTCGACGACGGTGGCCGCCGACTCGACGGTCTCGACGGCCTGCGCCGTCTCCGCCGTCTTGCGCGTACGACGCCGGCGTGGCTTCGGCTCGGCCGACTCCACAAGCTCAGCCGTCGGCTCGGTGACCTCCGGCGCGACGCCCTCCGCCGTGGCGACGGCCGTCTCGGCCGTCTCCCCGGCACGCGTCCGGCGACGGCGACGCTGGGCGCGCGGATCGGCGGCCGCGGCCTCAGCGGTGGCAGCCGGGTCCGTGGCGTCGATCGGCGCGCCGTTGCGCGTACGGCGGCGTCGACGCGGCGTACGCGCCGGACGCTCGTGCTCGCGTTCGCGGTCACGCCCGCGCTCCGGAGCCGAGGAACGGCCACCGCGACCGCGTACGCCACGCCCGCCGGTCTCGCCGAGGTCCTCGACCTCCTCGGCCGCGAGCCCGGCGCGGGTGCGATCGGCGCGGGGCAGGACACCCTTCGTGCCCGCCGGGATGCTCAGCTCCTCGAAGAGGTGCGGGGACGTGGAGTACGTCTCGGGCGGGTCGTTGAAACCAAGCGCCAGCGCCTTGTTGATGAGCTGCCAGCGCGGGATGTCGTCCCAGTCGACGAGCGTGATCGCGATGCCCTTGGCACCCGCACGACCCGTTCGGCCGATGCGGTGCAGGTACGTTTTCTCGTCCTCGGGCGACTGGTAGTTGATGACGTGCGTCACGCCCTCGACGTCGATGCCGCGCGCGGCCACGTCGGTGCAGACGAGCACATCCACCTTGCCGTTGCGGAACGCCCGCAGCGCCTGCTCACGCGCCCCCTGGCCGAGGTCGCCGTGAACCGCGCCGGAGGCGAAACCGCGCTGCTGCAGCTGGTCGGCGAGGTCCGCCGCCGTCCGCTTCGTACGGCAGAAGACCATCGCGAGCCCGCGGCCGTCGGCCTGGAGTATGCGCGAGACCAGCTCGGGCTTGTCCATGTTGTGCGCGCGGTAGACGAACTGCGCGGTGTTCCGGACCGTCTGGCCCTCGTCGTCCGGCGCCGTGGCGCGGATGTGCGTGGGCTGCGACATGTAGCGGCGCGCGAGACCGATGACGGCGCCCGGCATGGTCGCCGAGAACAGCATCGTCTGGCGGCGGGCCGGCAGCATGTTGATGATCTTCTCGACATCGGGCAGGAAGCCCAGGTCGAGCATCTCGTCGGCCTCGTCGAGGACGAGTGCGCGCACATGCTTGAGGTTGAGCTTCTTCTGTCCCGCGAGGTCAAGGAGACGGCCCGGGGTGCCGACGACGACGTCGATACCCTTCTTGAGGGCCTCGACCTGCGGCTCGTACGCCCGGCCGCCGTAGATGGCGAGAACGCGTACGTTACGGACCTTGCCCGCGGTCAGCAGGTCGTTGGTGACCTGTGTGCAGAGCTCGCGCGTGGGGACCACGACGAGCGCCTGCGGGGCGTCGGTGAGCTGCTCCGGCTCGGCACGGCCCGCCTCGACGTCCGCGGGAACCGTGACGCGCTCGAGGAGCGGGAGGCCGAAGCCCAGCGTCTTGCCGGTGCCGGTCTTGGCCTGGCCGATGACGTCGGTGCCCGAAAGGGCGACGGGGAGCGTCATCTCCTGGATGGGAAAGGGGTTGATGATGCCGACGGCTTCGAGCGCCTCGGCTGTCTCGGAAAGGATCCCGAGCTCTCGGAAGGTTGTAGTCAGGGTGCTGCCTCTTCTGTGTACGCGACACGAGGCGAGCGCGGGGGTCGTTGAACCGTGCCGGGGACGTCGGCCACCGAGAAGGCGGGCCTTGGTGGCACGGGACCACTGCCGACGCTCGAGCGCTCTTGCCGCTGAGGGTCTCTCCGGACTCCGTACGCACTGTGCCGTACGGACGAGGAGAGCTGTCGGGTCGGAGCCGATCGGGCCACCGACCGGGCATCCTCATTCATATGGCCCGTTGAGATACGTAGATCAGCTCAGCGGGCTCATTACCACCATACCCCGGAATCGCGCATATGCGATGGTCGATTTGGTCACGTAGTGGTCGTCACACTGGCTGACCAGGGACTTACGCCTCGCTGTGAGCGGGCTATTGTGCGCTTCATGACGACGCCCGACAACACCGCCGACACTGCCGCCGAACACACCGGAGTCGCCGCCCAGGACTGGACGAAGGCCTCCGTCGATCCCCAGTACCGCGCCGCGGTCGTCGACCTGCTCGGAGCGCTCGCGTACGGGGAGCTGGCCGCGTTCGAGCGGCTCGCGGAGGACGCCAAGCTGGCGCCGACGCTCGCCGACAAGGCGGAGCTCGCGAAGATGGCCTCGGCGGAGTTCCACCACTTCGAGCAGTTGCGGGACCGACTCGCGGCGATCGGGGCGGAGCCGACGGAGGCGATGGAGCCGTTCGTCGCGGCGCTCGACGGCTTCCACCGGCAGACGGCGCCGTCGGACTGGCTGGAGGGCCTCGTCAAGGCGTACGTCGGCGACTCGATCGCCAGCGACTTCTACCGCGAGGTCGCGGCACGGCTCGACTCCGATACGCGGGCGCTGGTCCTCTCCGTACTCGACGACACGGGGCACGCGAGCTTCGCCGTCGAGAAGGTGCGCGCCGCGATCGACGCGGACCCGCGCGTGGGCGGACGCCTCGCGCTGTGGGCGCGACGGCTGATGGGCGAGGCGCTGTCCCAGTCCCAGCGGGTGGTCGCCGACCGGGACGCGCTGTCGACGATGCTCGTCGGCGGGGTCGCGGACGGGTTCGATCTCGCGGAGGTCGGTCGGATGTTCTCGCGCATCACGGAGGCGCACACGAAGCGGATGGCTGCGCTTGGCCTCGCGGCCTGAGCCAGGGTGACTGACCGTCGGTTCGCTGACTGCGGGTTCGTTGTGGCTTGTCGCGCCCGCGCGGCGGAGCCGCATGTGTAAACAGCCCCGCGCCCCTACGGGGCGCCCCAGCGCGGGCGCCTTTCCGGGTGCGGGGCCGCTTTAAGGTTCCTCGTCAGGATCCTTGCTCACACCGTCGCCGAGTGGCGGCGGAGTCTTCCCGCCGGGCGGAGGAGCAAGGATACGGATGCCGTGGCTACGGTCGCCGCGCCGATGAGGGTCAGCAGTAGGTTTCCGCTCAGCGCGCTGTTGGTGAGGAACGCGCCGAACAGGCCGCCGGCGGCGCCCGTCGACAGGACCAGGCGGCGGGCGGGCAGGCGGTGCGACAGGCGGTGCATGGCCAGCCAGGCCACTGCCAGACCGAGGATCACGGAGCCGAGCGCTTCCAAGAACATGGGTGGGGTCCCTCCCGCACGGCCGTGTGCATTTCGGTCGTAGCCCGTCTTACCCGTGGCCCCCGGAAGGCAATCCTTCCCTGTGGGTGATCTGTGCTCCGTCTGGGGGCATCGCATGAGAGCGCATGAGCTTGAAAGTGCGGGGCCCGCACTTGAAAGTGCGGGGCCCGCGCAAGGACCGGCATGACAAGGGCCCCGTGGCCTGAAGCCACGGGGCCCTGTCGCGACGTAACTACAGCGCGCCGAAGCCCACCTTGCGCGGGGCCGGCTCGCCGATCTCCACGTACGCCAGTCGGTCGGCCGGGACCAGGACCTTGCGGCCGTGGTCGTCCACGAGGCTCAGCAGCTGCGACTTGCCGGCCAGCGCTTCGGACACCGCCCGCTCGACCTCCTCGGCGGTCTGACCGCTCTCCAGAACGATCTCGCGAGGCGCGTGCTGCACGCCGATCTTGACCTCCACGGCTATGTCCCTCCGACGGTCACTGATGTGCGCGTTCGTCCGCGCCGTACGCAGCACACATTAGCCCGGTGAGGGGACGTACACGCTGCGTCCAAGAACGCCAGGAGCGAACAGCGGGCGGGAACAAAGGGATGGCCCCCGCCGCTTGCGCGCCGTCAGTGGTGCTCGCTGCCGTGCAGCGGGAAGCCGGCGATGCCGCGCCAGGCCAGCGAGGTCAGCAACTGCACCGCCTGGTCGCGCGGCACGCTGCGGTCGCTGTGCAGCCAGGAGCGCGCCACCACCTGTGCGAGTCCGCCCAGACCCGAGGCGAGCAGCATCGACTCGGCCCTCGACAGGCCGGTGTCCTCCGCGATGACGTCGCAGATCGCTTCCGCGCACTCGAATGTGACCTTGTCCACGCGCTCCCGCACCGCAGGCTCGTTCGTCAGATCCGACTCGAAGACCAGCCGGAACGCGCCGCCGTCGTCCTCGACGTACGCGAAGTACGCGTCCATCGTGGCCCGTACGCGCTGCTTGTTGTCGGTGGTCGAGGCAAGGGCGCCCCGCACCGCCTGGAGCAGGGACTCGCAGTGCTGGTCCAGCAGGGCCAGGTAGAGGTCGAGCTTGCCCGGAAAGTGCTGGTAGAGCACCGGCTTGCTGACTCCCGCGCGCTCGGCGATGTCGTCCATCGCGGCCGCGTGATATCCCTGCGCGACGAACACTTCCTGGGCTGCGCCGAGGAGCTGGTTACGTCGGGCACGGCGCGGCAGGCGTGTGCCCCGCGGGCGTGCCGCCTCTGTCTGCTCGATGGCTGTCACGCCGCCTCCCAAAATCGTCCAAGTGCGGTGTGCGCCGCGCCGCCATCGTACTTTTCGGTAACCGTGCTGTGCGCGGTGCGAGGGCAGAATTTCACGGACCGGACGCCGGTGAAAACCGCGCAGAGCGCATCAAACACGAGCATGCCGGGCAGGTCGGCCTCCGGTGACTGCCCCCGAGCGGTCACCGGTCATCGTGCCGTATCCGCCTCACCGGTGGTCGTCCTCGTCTTCACCGGTCGTCGTCTTCACCGGTAGTCGTCCTCGTCGAGTTCGACGACCCTTGCCTGTTCTGCGCGGTCCGCCTCGTTCGCGTCGGCCAGGTTGGCCGCGTTCGAGCCGGTCAGTGGCTCGTCCCGGTGGGGTGCGAGCTCCGCGTGCTGTTCGGCGGCGTCGGCCTCGGGGGCCTCCACGTCGAATTCGGTGGAATCGGCGGAAGTGGAGTCGGCTTCGGCGAGAGTCTCGGGGTCGGTGGGGTCGACGGTCATGGAGTCCTCTTCCCGAGCGGTGCGAGTGCCTGCTTGCACAAGTACGTGTGCCCTCGTTCAGGAAGCGTATGAGAGTGCGGATCGAGTCGCTACGCGATCCCATGGCGGTCCGTCGCGATACGGCTGGGTTCACGGAATTCGATGGGGACTTGTGATGGCGAACACACGATCCACCACGTGATCGTCTCGTAACATTGCTCCATGTCTTCGACCGAACTGCCGTCCGTCCTTGCTACCTCTGTCGCGCCTAAAGTCGGTGCCGTCAGGGTGGCGGCGGGGGAGCGGCTGCGCTCGGTCGGGATGCCCGGGATCACGCTGACGATCCGGTCGAGACCACCGGCCCGCGAAGGGCTGCCGTCCGCGCTGTACGTGCATGGGCTGGGCGGTTCCTCGCAGAACTGGTCGGCGCTGATGCCCCTCCTGGACGGCCTCGTGGACAGCGAGTCCGTCGATCTGCCGGGCTTCGGCGACTCACCGCCGCCGGACGACGGCGACTACTCGGTGACCGGGCACGCGCGCGCGGTCATCCGCTATCTCGACTCGGCCGACCGCGGTCCCGTGCACCTCATCGGGAACTCGATGGGCGGCGCCGTCACGACGCGCGTCGCGGCCGTACGCCCCGATCTCGTCCGGACGCTCACGCTGGTGTCGCCCGCGCTGCCCGAGGTCCTGGTGCAGCGCTCGGCGGTGCCGACGGCGCTGCTGGCGCTGCCCGGGGTCGCCGGCGCCTTCACCCGCTTCACCAAGGACTGGTCCGCCGAGCAGCGCGTACGAGGCGTCATGGCGCTCTGTTACGGCGATCCGACCATCGTGACCCCCGAAGCGTTCCGCAACGCGGTCGAGGAGATGGAGCGGCGGCTCGCCCTCCCGTACTTCTGGGACGCCATGGCGCGCTCGGCCCGCGGCATCGTGAACGCGTACACGCTGGGCGGCCAGCACCGGCTGTGGCGTCAGGCCGAGCGGGTGCTCGCCCCGACGCTGCTCATCTACGGCGGCCGTGACCAGCTCGTCTCGTTCCGCATGGCCCAGCGAGCGGCCCGCGCCTTCCGCGATTCCCGGCTGCTCACGCTCCCGGACGCGGGGCACGTGGCGATGATGGAGTACCCCGAGACCGTGGCCACCGCCATGCGTGAACTTCTCGCGGACACAGGCGAGTTGGCCGACGCCGACGCCACGAAGACTGACGCCACGAAGACCGACAGCACGAAGACCGGCACGACGAAGAGTGCGGGGAGCTGAGGCGGCGCGTGGGACGTCACAGCCGACGTGGGTCGGCCCGCAAGGGCGACACCGCCGACATCCCCGTGGTCGCGGGAGGCCGCCCGGAGCCGAACACCGGACGACGCCGGGCTCCCTCCGGGCCGCAACCCCAGCCGCAGCCGCCGCCGATGGGCGGCGGCCCCGGCACTCCGGCGGGCGGGGTACCGCGGCTGCCCGAGGGGTGGGCGCCGCGCCCGGACGCGCAGGGGGTTCCGCGGTTCCCTGACGGGACGCCTGCGGGCGGAGTTCCGCGGTACGCGGACGGCACTCCGGCACATGGAGTTCCGCGGCTGCCGGACGGCACGCCCGCGCGTGGGGTTCCGCGATTTGATGACGGTACGCTGGCTCATGGCGTGCCTCGGCTTCCTGACGGCACGCCTGCTCACGGTGTCCCCCAGGTCCGTGGTGCGCATCCCGAGCAGCGGGAATCCGGCGGTGGCTGGGGGGTGTTCAGTGGGGCGCCCGGGTACGGCGCGCCTCAGGGGGCGTACCCGGGAAGGCCGGGCGTATCGCAGGCTGCCGGTCCCGGGCCCGCGATACCGCAGCAGCGGCAGGCACGGCATCCTGCGCAGAGTCCGCGCCAGGACTACGTCGACGCCTTCGAGCAGGGCGACGACGTCTTCGCGTCGCGTACCGGCGACCAGGCGCTCCGCTCGGACCCGTACAACTCCGCCGTCGACGCCACCGACCGGTACCTGGACCCCGCGGAAACCGAGCACAAGGCGCCCCCAGGGCTCGACCAGCCGGAGAAGGCCAAGGGCGGCAAGGGCTGGACCTTCACCGGGGTCGCGGCCGCCGCGGTCACCACCGTGCTCGCCGTCGTCGTGGCCGGGCAGGTGGTCACCGACGGGCGCGAGGACACCTCCGCGCGCCCGCCGGCCTCGGGCGGCGCGGACCGGGAAGCCAAGGACTCCGCGGCGCGCGGCGACACCAGGCCGACACCTCCGTCCGAGGTGGAGGGCGCGACTCCGCCGACGTACGCGCAATTGATGACGAAGAAGTTCCCGCTGGACGCGAAACTCGAGGGCGGCGGGGAATTCGAGGCGATCCGCGGTATCGACCAGGCGCCCGGCACGGGACAGAAAATCACCTACCGCGTCGACGTCGAGAAGGGCCTCGGCCTCGACGGCACCCTCTTCGCGCAGGCCGTGCACAAGACCCTGAACGACGAACGGAGTTGGGCCCACGACGGGGCCCGTACCTTCGAGCGGGTCTCCACCGGGCAGCCCGACTTCGTCATCACGCTGGCCAGCCCCGGCACCACCGCGTTCTGGTGCGCCAAGTCGGGCCTGGACACCACCGTGGACAACGTCTCCTGCGACTCCGCGGCCACCGACCGCGTGATGATCAACGCGTACCGCTGGGCTCAGGGCGCCCAGACGTACGGCGACAAGATGACTGCGTACCGGCAGATGCTGATCAACCACGAGATCGGCCACCGGCTCGGATACGGCCATGTGACCTGCGACAAGGACGGCGAACTCGCGCCCGTCATGCAACAGCAGAGCAAGTTCCTCGAACACGACGGAATCCGGTGCCGGGCCAACCCCTGGCCGTTTCCCGGAGCTTGAGGCGCTTGCAATACGTACACGATTGATCTCTTAGCGCGACGGAACGCGATCCGCGCGGGAAAGTTACGACCGTTCACCCCTTTTGATGGCGCGATGGACAACCGTCCATCGCGCCACGGTCATGTCCGCGTACGTTCGTCCCGCTGTGAGTCGCCGGCCAACGGCGGCTCCCCATACGGAAGATCAGGGGTGCACTCGTGCGCATCGGACTGCTTACGGAGGGTGGCTATCCATATGTGAGCGGTGACGCCAGGCTCTGGTGTGACCGGCTCGTACGCGGGCTCGGGCAGCACGGCTTCGACGTCTACGCGCTCAGCAGGAGCGAGCGACAGCAGGGCGAGGGCTTCGTCGAGCTGCCGACCCAGGTCGGCCGCGTACGCACGGCGCCGTTGTGGACCGCGGGCGATGACGGCATGGCGTATGGCCGCCGGGCGCGGCGGCGGTTCGCCGAGTGCTACGGGGAGTTGGCGGCGGCTGTCTGTGCGGGGGATGCCGTGGGGGACGCTGCCGGGGCGGCCTCCGGGGATGGCTCATTGGATGTGGCGGACCGTTTCGGCAGTGCGTTGTACGGGCTTGCCGAACTCGTCCGGGAGGAGGGTGGCGGTCTGACCGGAGCCCTGCGTTCCGAAACGGCCGTGCGCGCCCTCGAGAGCGCCTGCCGCGCGCCCGGCGCACTGCGTGCCGTGCGCGGGGCGCGCGTCCCGGATCTGCTCACCGTCGCCGACCGGATCGAGCGCACCCTGCGGCCCCTGTCGCTCGACTGGTACGACGAGCAGAACGGACTCGGCTCCGTCGACCTGTGCCACGCCACGTCCGGGGGCGCCGCGGCCCTGCCCGGGCTGCTGGCACGGCACTTCTGGGGCGTGCCGCTGCTGGTCACGGAGTACGGCGTGCGGTTGCGGGCGCACTACTTGGACGCGTGCGAGGAGTCCGGACCGGTGCGGGCGCTGCTCGCGGCGTTCCATGGCCGGCTCGCGGCCGAGATGTACCGGCAGGCCGCCCTCATCACGCCCGGCAATACGCACGCCCGCCGCTGGCAGGAGCGCTGCGGCGCCGACCGCGCCAAGCTCCGTACGGTCTATCCCGGCATGGAGGCGTCCCGCTTCTGGGAGGTGGGCGAGCGAGGGGACTGCGCCGATCCGGACACGCTGGTCTGGGTCGGGCGGATCGAGCCCGACAAGGACCTCGTCTCGCTGCTGCACGCTTTCGCGGCGGTCCGCAAGGCGCGGCCGAAGGCGCGGTTGCGGATCATCGGCGCGCCTGCCGAGAGGCCGGCTGCGGCTGCGTATCGGGCGGACTGCAAGGCGCTGGCCGCGCGGCTCTTCCCCGATGAGGTGGGAGACGTACGCGGGATCGGTGGCCGTCCGGTGCCGCCGGTGCCGCCGGTGTCGTTCGAGGAGATCGGCGGGCCGGACGCGCCGAGCCTCGCGGAGGTGTACGCGGCCGGAGCCGTGGTCGTGCTGTCGAGCGTCGTCGAGGGCTTCCCGAACAGCCTTGTCGAGGCGATGTTCTGCGGGCGCGCCACGGTGTCCACGGACGTCGGCGCGGTCGTGGAAGTCATCGGCGGTACGGGGCTGGTGGCGCCGCCGCGCAACCCGCGGGCGCTCGCCGAGGCGTGCGTCGCCCTGCTGCGCGACCCCGAACGCCGTGCACTCCTCGGCGCGGCGGCACGCGCGCGTGCCCTCGAACTGTTCACCGTCGAGCAGAACGTCGCGGCATTTCACGGCATTTACCTGGAGATCGTTTCGCACTGCCCGGTCCGCCGAGCCGCCACCGGTGCCACCGGCGAACCGCAACCCTTCGCCGTACCGGCCGAGGCCCATGTAGGGGCTCGCTGGACCGAGTCCGGAACCCGGCCTACGTCGGCGAGCGGTCCGCGGTGGGCCACGGAAGCTGCGGGGGCTGCGGCGAGGTCCGGGGTGGCGGGCGTTCGGTCGGAATCCGGGGCGGCGGGCGCCGGTTCCGGCGCGGCGCAGGAGCCGGTGCCCGCCGGGAAGGGGACGCGATGAGCGGGCGGCAGCGCGACGTGGACGTGCCGGGGGCCCCGGGCGGCGCCGCGGTGCGGGATGCGGTCGCCTCCGACGAGGAGTGGCTGGTGACGGCTGGAGCGCCGGGTGCCCTGGATGTTCCGGGGGCGCGGGGTTCGTCGGACGAGTCCGGCAGCCGGGTCGCCGTGGACCCTGTGAAAGCGCTGATGCACCGTCACCGCGAGCTGTGCGAACGGGCCGTGGATCCGCTGGAGATCGCGGCCGGTTTGGAGGCGCACGGGGTGACCGACCGGACCGTGGCCCGCTTCCGGCACCGTGACGTCTTCTCGTTGGCCGAGGAGATCTACGCGCGCGTGCCCCGCGACGGCGAGTCCAGCCCAGACGGCGAGACGAGTCCTGACGGCGAAGCCAGTCCAGGGGCGTCTGCCGCCGTCAAACTCCCCAAGGCGCAAGCCGGTTGGGCCGTGTTCGCCCTGCTGCCGGGCGCCGCATGCGCGGCGGCGGTGACCGGGCTGCGCCTCACCGAGGCCCGGCCGGTCCTCGCCGTCACGGTCGCCGTCCTGGGCGTACTCGCCCTCGCCCTGTGCCTGCGCCTGGCCCTTGGCCGCGGCCCCCTGCGACCCCCGCGCGCGCGGCGCTCGACAAAGGGCACGCGCGCGTGGACGTGCTGGCTCCTCGCATACGCCCTCCTCGGCGACGGCCTGCTCGGCGCCGCCCTCGCGGGTGGCCCGCACAACTGGCCGAACGGTGACGCCGACAGCCCCTGGCCCCTGCCCCTCGCGTCGGTGACGGCCCTCTCCCTGGCCTGCGCCCCGGCGGCCTGGTGCGCCCACCTCTTCGCCGTACGCGCCCGGCGCAAGCTGGCCGTCGGCCGAACTCTCAAGGAGTTCGCCGCCTCCGTACGGCCCCTGCTCCTGGGCGTGTTCGGGCTGTTCCTCTGCGCCCTGGGCGGACTGCTCGCGCTGTGCGGGACGCTGCTGGGCGAGCCCGCCGATCCCGCCGCGTACGCCGGAATCGGCGCTCTCGGCGCGCTCCTGCTGCTGGCCCGGCTGCTCACCGTGCACGGTTTCCCGCACGCCCCGGCCGTCGTACTGGCCGCCGCCGGTGCGGCCGAGGCGACGGCTGTGGCGAGCGTCTTCGCGGGCCGCCTGCCCGGCTGTTCGTTCCTCGCCGTTCCCGTCGAGACCGTGGCCGCCGCATGGGGGCCCGGTGTCGTGCCGGCCCTCGTATGCGGGACCGCGGCGCTCGTACTCCTGGTCCACGCGACCAGGACCCTCACCCGGGCCTCGGCCCACGCGCACCACGGTGGGACGCCGTGAACCGCATCCCGAGCCCGCCACCCGGCCCCCGTGCCGAGCCCGGCCCTCCCGCGGGGCCGACACCGCGGGCCTCCCTGACGAACCAGCGCAACACCCTCGAAGGAGACACGAGATGATCACCCTCCGTATCGGAGAATCCACCCCGGGAGCCGCCCTATGAGGGTGCTGCTGATCGGAGCCAACGGATTTCTGGGCCGGTACGTCGCCGACCGCCTCCTCGCCGACCCGGCCGTGCAACTCACCGCGCTCGGCCGGGGCGACGACGCGGATGTACGGTTCGACCTCTCCAGCGGCAGCCCGGGCGCACTGACGCGCTTCCTGGACGCGGTGCACCCGGGCGTCGTCATCAACTGCGCGGGCGCCACCCGAGGCGGCGCCCGCGAACTGACCCGGCACAACACCGTCGCCGTCGCCACCGTCTGCGAGGCCCTGCGCCGCAGCGGCTGCGGCGCGCGCCTCGTGCAGATCGGCTGCGGCGCGGAGTACGGCCCCAGCCAGCCCGGCTCCTGCACGGCCGAGGACGCGACGCCGCGCCCCGGCGGCCCGTACGGCGTCAGCAAGCTCGCCGGCACAGAACTCGTCCTGGGCTCCGGCCTGGACGCCGTCGTCCTGCGGGTCTTCTCGCCCGCCGGACCCGGCACCCCCGCCGGCACGCCCCTCGGCCGCCTCGCCGAGGCCATGCGTCGCGCCATGCAGTCCGGTGACGGCGAACTGAAGGTGGGCGGACTCGGCATCCAGCGCGACTTCATCGACGTACGCGATGTCGCCCGCGCCGTCCACGCCGCCTCCCTCTCCGCCGCACAGGGCGTCATCAACATCGGCTCCGGACGTGCCGTACGCCTCCGGGACGCCGCCGCCGTCCTCGCCCGCGTGGCCGGCTACGGCGGCGCGCTGCACGAACTCGACACCCCGCCCGGAATCGTCAGGCCATCCATCGGTCACCCCCGCTCCGAAGCCGAGCACACGGCCCCGGCCGTACACCCCTATCCCGACGGCTGCGGCAGCTGGCAGCAGGCCGATGTGCGCACCGCACGCGACCGGCTCGGCTGGCGGCCCCGCATTCACCTCGAAGAGTCCCTCGCCGATATCTGGATGGAGGCGGCATGCCGCATCTGACCCGTACCGCGGTGGGCACCGCGAGCACCGACATACGTTTCGGCTTCGGCGTCCCCGGCTACGCACACCCCCTCGTCGCCCCTCTCGAATGGGGCCAACTCACCCGCCCCGGCACCCCCTTGCACTGGGTCGTCCTCAACGTCGCCGACGGTCCCGGCATCCGGCCCGACCCGCACTGCCTCGCCGCGGCGGGGCGGCTGCACAACGCGGACGTCCGGGTCCTGGGACACCTGGATGTGAGATACGGCGCACGCACCTTCGGTGAGCTCGTCTCGGACGCGCACCGGTATCTCGACTGGTACCGGGTCGACGGCTTCTATCTGGACCGCTGTCCCACGGATCGGACAACGCTCCCCGAGATGAGCCGCACGGCCACGACCCTGCGCGCGTTCCTCGGCGAGGGCCGTATCGTCCTCGGACACGGCTCCCACCCGCACCCCGGATATGCCGAATTCGCCGACCAGTTGGTGACCTTCTGCGGCCCTTGGAGCGAATACCGCTGGTCGCAGGTGGCGGAGTGGACTGCCGACCACTCGCCCGAGCGCTTCTGCCATTTCGTGCACAGCGTGCCCCGCGGGCATCTCGACGAGGCGCTGCGCATAGCCCGCTGGCAGGGCGCCTCGACGATCTACTTCACCGACCGCACGGACCGCGGCGGCCGCATCGACCCCTGGGCGACCATGCCCGGCTACTGGGACGAAATCGTCTCGCGGGTCGGAACGGGTGTCTCGGAATGAAGAGGGGCGTGGCAGTGTTACGCGAAGAACAACCGTAGTGATTGACCGACCAACGGAGTCCCCGTGTCGCTGCCACCCCTGGTCGAGCCGGCTTCTGAGCTCACCGTAGACGAGGTCCGCAGGTACTCCCGCCACCTGATCATCCCCGACGTGGGGATGGACGGGCAGAAGCGGCTGAAGAACGCCAAGGTGCTCGCCGTAGGCGCCGGCGGCCTGGGCTCGCCGGCCCTCATGTACCTGGCCGCGGCGGGCGTCGGCACGCTCGGCATCGTGGAGTTCGACGAGGTCGACGAGTCGAACCTGCAGCGCCAGATCATCCACAGCCAGGCGGACATCGGCCGCTCCAAGGCCGAGTCGGCCCGCGACAGCGTGCTCGGCATCAACCCGTACGTGAACGTGGTCCTTCACGAAGAGCGGCTCGAGGCCGAGAACGTGATGGACATCTTCAGCCAGTACGACCTGATCGTCGACGGCACCGACAACTTCGCGACCCGCTACCTGGTCAACGACGCGTGCGTGCTCCTCAACAAGCCGTACGTCTGGGGCTCGATCTACCGCTTCGACGGCCAGGCCTCCGTCTTCTGGTCCGAGCACGGCCCCTGCTACCGCTGCCTCTACCCGGAGCCCCCGCCGCCGGGCATGGTCCCCTCCTGCGCCGAGGGCGGCGTCCTCGGTGTGCTGTGCGCGTCCATCGGCTCCATTCAGGTCAACGAGGCGATCAAGCTCCTCGCGGGCATCGGTGAGCCGCTCGTCGGCCGACTGATGATCTACGACGCCCTGGAGATGCAGTACCGCCAGGTCAAGGTCCGCAAGGACCCGAACTGCGCGGTCTGCGGCGAGAACCCCACCGTCACCGAGCTCATCGACTACGAGGCCTTCTGTGGCGTCGTCTCCGAGGAGGCCCAGGAGGCGGCCGCCGGCTCGACGATCACTCCCAAGCAGCTCAAGGAGTGGATCGACAATGACGAGAAGATCGAGATCATCGACGTCCGCGAGATCAACGAGTACGAGATCGTCTCGATCCCCGGCGCCAAGCTGATCCCGAAGAACGAGTTCCTCATGGGCACCGCCCTGGAGACCCTGCCGCAGGACAAGAAGATCGTCCTGCATTGCAAGACGGGTGTCCGCAGTGCGGAAGTACTCGCCGTGCTCAAGTCCGCCGGTTTCGCGGACGCGGTGCACGTCGGTGGTGGCGTGATCGGCTGGGTCAACCAGATCGAGCCCGAGAAGCCGGTGTACTAGACGCAGGCTCAGGCTGTGTGGAGAGGGGTCCGGCACCGGGTGTGCCGGACCCCTTCCTGGTGTGCGAGCTCCTGTCGCCCGGTGGGCTACGACTCGCAGACCTTCCCGTCCTCCGGCACCTTCCCGTCCAGCAGGTACGCGTTCACCGTGTCGTCCACGCAGGAGCTGCTCCCGTAGGCCCCATGCCCCTCGCCCTTCCAGGTGAGCTCGATACCAACGTCCTTGCCCAGTTCGTCCGCCATCTTGCGGGCCCCCTCGTACGGTGTCGCCGGGTCGCCGGTGTTGCCCACGACCAGGACGGGATCCGCTCCGGGCGCGCTGACCTCCGGGGTCTCGTGCTGACCGGCCACCGGCCAGTTGTGGCACCAGCCGGCCGTGTCCCAGCCCATGAACTCGCCGAAGACGGGCGAGATCTTCCGGAACTGCGGGAGCAGCTTCTTCGTCTCCTCGATCGTCGGCCGCTCCTTGTCGTCCAAGCACGATATGACCCGTTGTGAATGCGTCGTCGTGCCGTAACGACCCGCTGTGTCACGCTCGTTGTAATTGTCGGCGAGGGCCAGCAGCTCCGAACCGTCGCCCTGCTCCGCCGCATCCAGCGCGCTGGTCAGGCCGGCCCAGGTCTGCTCGCTGTAGAGCGGCAGGACGATGCCGGTGAGCGCCAGCGTCTGTGTGAGCTTGCGGCCGCTCGATGCCGGCAGCGGCTCGGCGTCGATCCTCTTCAGCAGGTCCGCGATCTTCTGGGAGCCCTCTTCGGGGTCCTGTCCGGTGGACTTGAGGTAGTTGTCCAGGGCGCGCTGGAAGCCGCGCGTCTGGTTCTTGGCGTGGCCGACCGTGCCCGCGCTCGGGTCGACGACCGCGTCCAGCACCAGGCGGCCCACGTTCTTGGGGAACAAGTGGGCGTAGACACCGCCCAGTTCGGTGCCGTACGAGATGCCGAAGTAGTGCAGCTTCTGGTCACCGAGCACATGGCGCATCAGGTCCATGTCGCGGGCCGTGTCGGTCGTCGAGACATGTGCCATGAGCGGGCCCGCCGACTCCTCGCAGCCCTTGCCGAAGTCGGCGGAGTCCTTGAGATAGGAGGTCTCCTCGGCCGCGGTGTCCGGCGTGGAGTCGACCGACTCGGCGGCCTGAATCTCCTTGTCGCTGCGACAGCGCACGCCCTCGCTGGCCGCGACTCCGCGCGGGTCGAAGCTCACCAGGTCGTACCGCTCCTGCAGTTGGGATGTCAGCGCCGCGTACGAAGGCATCATGGAGACGCCCGAGCCGCCCGGGCCGCCGAAGTTGAACAGCAGCGAGCCGATGCGTGAGTCCTCGTCGGTCGCCTTGCCGCGGATCAGAGCTATGCCGATCGTCTCGCCCTTCGGCTTCTCCCAGTCCAGCGGGACTTTGAGCGTCGCGCACTGCCAGTCGTCGCCCGGCGCGGGGCCGTCCGAAGTGGCCCCGCAGCGTCCCCAGCCGAGCTTCTGTGAGGTGAGCGAGGCCGGAAGCTTCGCCGTCGGACCGGACGGCGCCGTGGTCGGTGGGGTGCTGGCCTTTCCGTCGTCGTTGCCCTCGTCGGACGAGCCGCCACCGCAACCCGCCGCAAGCCCGGTGACCAGCACCGCGGCAGCAGCCAGTGCCGTGGATCGTACGAAACGCGCCATATGCCCCTTACCCCCTCGCAAGTCATCCGCACGAACCGCGAATGACGGTCAGGTCATAGTAGGCAGACGGCGATTCAAGCCGTGTAAGCCTGTGGATAACCCTGTGACCTGCGCTTTTATGAGCAAACCAGCCCAGTTGACGGGACTCTGCCGTCCAGCAGATAGCTGTTCACAGCGTTACGCACGCACTTGTTCCCGCTGCCGTACGCACCATGCCCCTGGCCCCGGTACGTCAACTCCACGCCGACGCCCTTGCCCAGCTCGTCCGCCATCTTGCGTGCGCCCTCGTATGGGGTGGCGGGGTCGCCGGTGTTGCCGATCACCAGGATCGGCGCCGCTCCAGGGGCACTCACGTCCGGGTCGTCGGCGGCTCCCGGCACGGGCCAGTCCGTGCAGCCGAGCAGGCTCCACGCCACATAGTCGCCGAACAGGGGAGATGCCGTGCGGAACTGCGGAAGCTTCTTCTCCACATCGGCGGTCGAGTAACGCGCTTTGTTGTCCGCGCAGTTGATGGAGACGTTGGCGGCGACGCTGTTGCTGTATTCGCCGTTCTCGTTCCGTCCGTTCAGCGCGTCGGACAGCAGCATCAGAACCGTGCCGTCACCGGCGTAGGCCTGCTGGAGCCCATCAGTGAGGTACTGCCAGTAATCCTGTGAGTAGAGCGCTTGCAGGATGCCGCCGGCGGCAATGGCCTGGGTCAGCTCGCGCGGGAAGACGCCCGGGACCGGCCGGCTGTCGAGGTCCTTGAGCAGTCGGGCGATCCGGTCCTTGACGTTCTGCGCGGTGTCGCCGATCGGGCACGGGTCCTGCTTCGAGGTGCAGTCCTCGGCGAAGTTGTCGAGCGCGAGCTGAAAGCCCTTGGCCTGCCCGAACGCACCCTCCTCCGGATTCCGCGTCGGGTCCACAACGGCGTCGAAGACGGCCCTCCCCACCTTCTTGGGGAACAAATGGGCGTAGACACCGCCCAGTTCGGTGCCGTACGAGATGCCGAAGTAGTGCAGCCTGTCATCGTCGAGGACCTGCCGCATCAGGTCCAGATCGCGGGCGGCGTCGGAGGTGCGCACGTGCGGGAGGAACTTCCCGGAGTTCTTCTCGCAGGCCGAGTTAAACGCTTTCGTGTCGTCCAGGAGCGTTCTCCGCTCGGCGGCGTTGTCGGGGGTGGCGTCCTGCTGGAAGTACTCGTCGAGTTGTTCGTCACTCCAACACTCCACGCCCGCGCTGCGGCCGACCCCGCGCGGGTCGAAGCTGACCAGGTCGTAGCGGGTGCGCAGGTGCGCGAACTCCTTGGAGAACGCGGGCAGGGTGGCCACTCCCGAGGACCCGGGTCCGCCGAAGTTGAAGATCAGTGAGCCGATCCGCCTCTCCTCGGCGCCGCTCGTCTTCGCCCGGATCAGCGCGAGCCCGATCGTGTCTCCTTCGGGCTCGTCCCAGTCGAGGGGCACCTTCAGCGTCGCGCACTGCCACTTGTCGCCGTTCGGCAGAGCGGACGGGGCCTCTCCGCCTCCCTGGGCCTTGGAGGGTGGCGGGCAGTCCTTCCAGCTCAGCTCCTGCGCCGCCAGGTCCGCGTCCTTGTCGCCGGCGTCACTGTCGCACCCGGCGACTGTCACGGACAGCACAAGGATGGCGGCCAGGGCAGCGGCGCGCAGCCGGGAAGGATTCGGCATGCTCCCATCCTGAGGTCGCGGGGGACGGGACGCTCGGGGCGCGGGCTGTGCGGGTGAGGGGAGGGATGTGCTGTCCGGGCCGTCGGTGACGGGCGACATGCCTAGGGCCGGTCCGCGACATGCCTAGGGCGGGTCCGCCGGACAGACCCTATAGCGCGCCCTTACGTGTCAGATGGTTGAAGAACAGCCACCCGGGCAGCACCGGCAGCCACAGCGTGAGCAGTCGGTAGAGCAGCACCGCGGGCGCCGCGACCTCCTTGGGCAGGCCGACGGCGATCAGGCCGACCGTGAGGGTCGCCTCGACCGCTCCCACGCCACCGGGCGTCGGGGCGGCTGAGCCCAGCGCGTTGCCGGCGAGGAAGACGACGGCGACGCTGGCGAGGCTGAGCGTGGGCGTGTTCTCGCCGCCGAACGCCCGGATCGACGCGTCCAGGCACATCACGAAGCAGGCCGTCAGCAGCACCATGCCGCCGATACCGGTGATGAGCTTCTGCGGTCTCTGGAGCACGTCGAGCATGCGGGGCACGACACCCGCGAAAAGCGACCGCACGCGCGTGACGACGAATTTCCGCAGGAACGGAATCGAGGTCATCACCAGCACCAGTACCGCGACCGTCAGCAGACCCGCGATGACCGTGCGCGACGGTGACAGCGATGGCGTCTTTTCCGTGCCCGTCAGATAACCGAAGGCGAGGAGCAGCAGGATGTGGCTGCCCAGACCGAACAGTTGCGAGGCACCGACGCTCGCAACCGCCAGGCCCGGCCGTACTCCCGCGCGCTGCAGGAAGCGCGTGTTGAGGGCGACACCGCCCACTGCCGCGGGCGCCACGATCTTCACGAAGGACCCGGCGACCTGCGCCGCGACGGCCCGCAGGAAGGGCACCCGCTCGGGCACGAAGCCCAGCAGGCTCATGGCTGCCGCGAAGTAGCTGAGCGCCGAGAAGAGCACGGCCGCGGCTACCCAGCCCCACTGGGCGTTGCCGAAGAGCGTGCCGAACTCGATGTGCGTGAGCTGCGACAGAAGGAAGTACGCGCCGATGGCGCCGGCGATGAAGCTGATCAGCGTGCGCGGCCGGATGCGCTCAAGCCGGGCCGGCTCGACCGGCGCTTGCGGCCTGATCAGAAGCACCTGGTGGCGGATCTGGGTGAGCAGGTCCTCCTCGCGTGCCTCATCCAGGGCCTCGTCGATCGCCCGCTTCTCAGAGCGCTTCTCGGCCCGTACGGCCTTCTTGTCGGGCTTTTCGAGTACGACGGGCCCGGTGGCTGCCTCGGCCTCCTCGTCGGCGCGCCCCGGCCTGGCATGCCGAGAGGCCTCCAGCACGGCCTCACGCTCCCTCTGTGCCCGCTCCCGGGCCAGTTTTCGCAGCGTCGCGCGCGTGGCGCGCGTCAGCGCGATGGGCTGCAGCATCGGCAGGCAGTCGGCCACAGTGTCGGGGCCGAGCACCTCGACCGCCGAGGCCACCGCACGCTCCGCGCCGATCCGCAGGGCCAGCGTGGTCACCAGCTGGGCGATGTCCATGCGCAGCAGCAGCTCACCGGCCGCGATCTCGCCGCCGCGCAGATCGGTGAGGATCACCGTGCCGGAACGATCCACCAGAATCGCGTCGCCGGCCAGCCTGCGGTGCGCGATGCGCCGCGACTGCAACGCCTGCACCTGATGCCATGTGTCGCGCAGCAGCTCGTCGGTGATCTCCTCGTCGGGCAGCGAGTCCAGGGTGCGCCCGCCGGTGTGCTCGTAGACGAGCATCACGGCGTCCGGGCCCAGTTCGGAGGTGGCGATCAGCTTGGGCGCGTTGGCTCCGGCCGCGATGGCCGCGTACGCGAGAAGCGCCTCCTGCTCCAGCGCCTGGCGCAGCGACTGGAGGCTGCGGCGCGTGGTGATGCCCCGCAGCGTCAGACGCCGCCACACGCGGTAGAAGAAGCCCTGCGCCTGCTGCTCACGGTCGACCACCGTGACGTCCAGCGGCCGGCCGTCCTCCAGCGTCACGAAGTACCGCCGCCCGCGGTCGCCGCCCTCGGTGGACTCCGGTGTCTCCTCGCGGGAGGCGCTCACCGGATGGAAGCCGACATGCCGCAGGCCCGCCATCAGCGTCCGCCCCGTGGGCCGCACGTTCGGTGAGCCGACCGCGTACAGCGTCCCGTACGCCACGCTCCAGCCGATCAGTACCGTCAGGATGATCGAGAAGGGTGTCGTGTAGCCGGTGACCAGCATGGAGAAGGCGTCGAGCAGCAGCACCACCCACAGCACCGCACGCCAGCGTGGTCGCCGTGCCATGCCAACCGCTGTCATGTATGCGATGACCGGTGCGAGATAGCCGTGCACTGGGTCGGTCAGGGCGTGGATGTCTTGCGGCAAGGGCTGCGTGAGCGCTTTCCGGATCGAGTCCGGGGCGGCCTCGGCGACCCACAGATCGGTGGCGAGCGTCACACCGTGTGCGAGGACGGCGGCCAGGACGCCGTCGGCGATACGCAGTCCGTCCCGCTTGATCAGCCGCTCGATGGCGAAGGCGACCGGCACCAGCAGGATCGCGATGCTCGACGCGAGCCCCGCGACCTCGCTCAGCAGGTCGGGCGCCTCGTCGGTGCCCTTGTTGATGTCCTGGGCGAGTCCCGACGTCGTGCCGTGCGCGAACGCGGCGATCCCCAGCAGCACCGCGACCGCGAGGATGCCCACCAGGAGGCGCATCAGATCGGAGGGACGGTGCACGCGCGCGGGGAGCAGCGGTTCGTCGCCCTCGACCGCTTCGGAGTGGGCGTCGTCGGCTTCGGAGTCCAGGGCGTCGGCGGCCGGGACGCCCTTCTTCTTGTTCGCGTGGTCCGCGTCCGAGGTGTGTTCGCCCTTCTTGTGCACGTCCGAGGTGTGCTTGTCCGGGTCGTCCCCGGTGTCCGGGCGCGACGAGACCTCAGAGGTGCCCTCTCCCTCTTCGGGGTGCACACCCTTCTGTTTCATCGTCTCTTCTTGATCTCGTATCACCAGTCACCGCCCGCATGATGGTGGCATGCCCCACCGACACGGAGGGGCATCAGGGGGCAGTGCGGGGGCGCACAGTCTGCCCGAAGTGCCGCTCCCGGGCGAGGTATACGCCTGGTCACCGCCCCGTCACGTTGTCGGTGGGGTGCGGCAGGATGGGGCGGATGAGCGAGGAGAGCCTTCCGGCGGACGCCCTGCCGGACTACGCGGAGCGAGTCCTTGAGGTCGCCGAGCTGATCCCGCCCGGCCGCGTCATGACGTACGGAGACGTCGCCGAGTGGCTCGGGGAAGCGGGGCCACGTCAGGTCGGCCGTGTGATGGCCCTCTACGGAGGAGCCGTCCCGTGGTGGCGGGTCATACGTGCGGACGGCGTACTGCTCCCGGGGCACGAACTGGAAGCCCTTGGCCACTACCGGTCGGAGGGCACGCCTCTGAAGGAGGCGAGCAGGGCCGCCGAGGGCCACCTGCCGCGCGTCGACATGAAGCGGGCGCGGTGGGACGGCGAGCATCGCGCGGAACGTCACACTTGACAGCTTCCGCCATCGGACGCCCGAACGGGGGATCAGCGGCCCGTACGGGGGAAACTGGGCACGTCTGTGGCATGGCGTACGTTCGTGATGTGGGGGACACAAGCGCCCTGAGGGATGGGAGGGAAGAAGCGGAAGCCCTCCTTCCGCTGTCCTCGCGGGCGTAGCGTCAACGGCGCGCATCCCCCTCACCACGCGGCCACCGCCGTCCACCCGCGGCAGTAAGCCAACCAGCACACCCACCAGGACCGGCGAACCACGTGAGCTCCTCTTCCTCCACCAGGCGCCTGTCGCACCACCAGGGGCGGCAGGGGAACCGTGGCGCTTACCGACTGGTGCGTACCCCACCGGTCCGGGTGGATCCCCCTCTCCTGGACGCAGCCCAGCGGGCGGTGGTTGACCACAAGGGGGGCCCGCTGCTCGTTCTCGCAGGTCCGGGAACCGGCAAGACGACAACACTCGTGGAGTCCGTGGCCGCCCGGATCGGGCGCGGCACGGACCCCGAGCGGGTCCTGGTGCTGACGTTCAGCCGCAAAGCCGCCGTCGAGCTGCGCGACCGTATGGCGCTGCGCATAGGGGCGGCCCGCGCGCCTCAGGCGACGACCTTCCACTCCTTCTGCTACGCCCTGGTCCGCGCCCACCAGGACAGCAACCTGTTCGTGGAGCCGCTGCGGCTGCTCTCCGGCCCCGAACAGGACGTGACCGTGCGGGAACTCCTCGCGGGCCAGCCCGACCTGGAGCGGCTCGGCCTCGCCCATGTGCGCTGGCCGGACGAGCTGCGCGCCTGCCTGACGACGCGCGGCTTCGCCGACGAGGTCCGCGCGGTGCTCGCCCGCAGCCGCGAACTGGGGCTCGGCCCGGATGCGCTGGACTCGTTCGCCTCCCGCATCGGCCGCCCGGACTGGCGCGCCGCGGCCGCCTTCCTTGCCGAGTATCTCGACGTTCTCGATATGCAAGGAGTGCTCGATTACGCGGAACTGGTGCACCGCGCCGTGCTGCTCACACGCCGTCCCGAGGTCGCCGCACGGCTCGCCGCGCAGTACGACGCGGTCTTCGTCGACGAGTACCAGGACACCGATACGGCGCAGGTACGGCTCCTGCACGGGCTCGTGGGCAATCAACTCGCGGGCGATCAAGGGGTGCAGCCCGAAGGGCTTCCGCGCAAGGGCGGTGGCGGGTGGCGGGCGGGACGCACCCTTGTCGCCTTCGGTGACCCCGACCAGTCGATCTACGCGTTCCGAGGCGCCGACGTGAACGGCATCCTGGAGTTCCCGGAGGCTTTCCCGCGCGCGGACGGCACTCCGGCGCCGGTAGAGGTCCTGAGGACCGCACGCCGGTCGGGCGCAGGGCTGCTGGCCGCCACCCGCCTCCTGACCCGGCGCATGCCCCTGACCCGCCTCCCGGCGGAGAAGGTCCGCGCCCACAGGGAGCTGACTCCCGTAGGGGACGGTGGCCGCGTCGAGGTCTACACGTACCCGACCCCCGGCACAGAGCTGGACAACATCGCGGACATCCTCCGCCGCGCCCACCTGGAGGACGGCGTGCCCTGGGGCGAGATGGCCGTCCTGGTACGCGCCGGACACCGCACCATCCCGACCGTCCGCCGCACCCTCACCGCGGCCGGCGTCCCCCTCGACATAGACGGCGACGACCTCCCCCTGCGCCACGAACCAGCGGTGGCGCCCCTGTTGACGGCTCTCAAGGCGGTGGCCGAGGCGGCACTTCGGGACGGAGCGGGGGAAGCCGGGCCGGCCGGAGTCACAGCCGAGGGGGGCGCCGACGGAGAGGGGGCGGCGGAGCGAAATGACACCCCCGCGTGCGCGGACACCGTCACCGCTGCCCCCACCGACGATGCCTCGGAGCCGGAGCCGGAGCCGGAGCCGGAGCCGGAGCCGGAGCCGGAGCCGGAGCCGGAGCCGGAGTCCGGGGCTGGGGCCGCGGTCGCTCTGGAAGCGCCCTGGCTCGACACCGAGACCGCGCTCACACTCCTCGCCTCTCCACTGGCCGGCATGGACGCCGCCGATCTGCGCCGCCTGGGCCGTGCGCTGCGCGAGGAGGAGCGCGCCGGGGGCAACCTCGTCCCGCCGCCCTCGGACGCCTTGCTGGCACGGGCACTGGCCGAGCCGGAGCGGCTGGTCGCACACGACCCCTCGTACGCGCGCGGGGCCCAGCGTCTGGGTGCGCTGCTGCGCAAGGCCCGTGAGCGCCTCGCCGGCGGCGGTACGGCCGAGGAGGCGCTCTGGGAGCTGTGGGACGGCACACCGTGGCCTCAGCGGCTGGAGCGGGCCGCCCGGCGCGGCGGCGCGGCCGGGCGCAACGCGGACCGCGACCTCGACGCCGTGTGCGCGCTGTTCGCGACGGCGGCCCGTGCCGAGGAACGCACGGGTGGCCGCGGCGCCCTCAACTTCCTGGAGGAGATCGAGTCCGAGGACATCGCCGCCGACACACTGACCCGCAGGGCCGTACGCCCCGAGGCCGTACGCCTGATGACGGCACACCGCTCCAAGGGCCTTGAGTGGCGTCTCGTCGTCGTCGCGGGCGTGCAGGAGGGACTGTGGCCGGATCTGCGCCGCCGAGGCTCACTCCTGGAGGCCGACCGCATCGGACGCGACGGCCTCGCCGAACCGCTCACCCCGGGAGCGCTGCTCTCCGAAGAACGCCGTTTGTTTTACGTGGCCGCCACGCGCGCGCGTGAACGTCTCGTCGTCACCGCCGTGAAGGCCCCCGCCGACGACGGCGACCAGCCGTCCCGTCTCCTCACCGAACTCGGCGTCGAACCCAAGGACGTCACCGGCCGCCCCCGCCGCCCCCTGGCCGTCGCCGCCCTCGTCGCCGAGTTGCGCGCCACGATCGTCGACCCTCGCGTCTCGGACACCCTCAGGGAGGCAGCCGCCCGCCGACTGGCCCGGCTCGCAGCGCTCGGCGACGAGGACGGCCGCCCTCTCGTGCCGTCCGCGCACCCCTACCGCTGGTGGGGCATGTACGAGCCGACCGAGAGCAAGGTCCCGCTGCGCGACCGCGACCAGCCCGTCGTGCTCTCCGGGAGCGCCCTCGACCAACTCGCCAACACCTGTGCCCTCCAGTGGTTCCTCGGCCGCGAGGTGAAGGCCGACGCCCCCGCGACGGCCGCCCAGGGCTTCGGCAATGTGGTGCACGTCCTGGCCGACGAGGTCGCCTCCGGACGTACCCCCGCCGATCTGGCCGTCCTCATGGAGCGCCTCGACTCCGTGTGGAACGCGCTCGCCTTTGACGCGCCCTGGAAATCGGCACAGGAGAAGGAGCACGCGCGCGTGGCGCTCGAACGCTTCCTGAAGTGGCATGTGCTGGACCGTGCGGGCCGTACGCCGGTGGCCAGCGAGCACGACTTCGACGTCACCCTCGAAGCGGGCTCCTACGAAGTACGCATCCGCGGCTCCATGGACCGCGTCGAGCGGGACACCGAAGGCCGCGCCTACGTAGTGGACTTCAAGACCGGCAAACAGGCACCGACCGCCGCCGACGTGGCCCAGCACCCCCAACTCGCCGTCTACCAGCTCGCCGTACGCGAGGGCGCCGTCGACGAGGCCTTCGAAGGCGAGCGCCCCGACCCGGGCGGCGCCGAACTCGTCCAGCTCCGCCAGGGCGCCCCCAGGAAGGACGGCGGCGAGACCCTGCCGAAGGTGCAGGCCCAAGAGCCCCTCTCCGGGGAGTGGATCGGCGACCTCCTCGCCACCGCCGCGGGCAAGGTCCTCGACGAGCGGTTCACACCGACCACAGGACAGCACTGCACGCACTGCGCATTCCGGGCATCGTGCAGCGCACGGCCCGAGGGCCGCCACGTGGTCGAGTAAGCCCGCACCTTCAGGCGCCAAGCCGTCAAGCGAGACCGGGAGTGACAAAGCGCACCACGTGTGCTGACCAGCGCATCCTCCGGCCCGGCGGCCGATGCGTCCCCCGCTGTCAGTGGCCGCGGCTAGCCTCTCTGAGGTGTCCGCCCGTATCACCGATCCCGAGCAGCTCAAGGAGCTCCTCGGCATCCCGTTCACCCCGGAGCAGACGGCCTGCATCACGGCACCGCCCGCCCCGCAGGTGATCGTGGCCGGAGCCGGCTCCGGCAAGACCACGGTGATGGCCGCGCGCGTGGTGTGGCTGGTCGGCACCGGGCAAGTAGCCCCCGAACAGGTCCTCGGCCTGACGTTCACCAACAAGGCGGCCGGCGAACTCGCCGAGCGCGTACGGAAAGCCCTCATCAAGGCAGGCGTCACCGACCCCGATGTGATCGACCCGGACAATCCGCCGGGCGAGCCCGTCATCTCCACGTACCACGCCTTCGCGGGCCGCCTCTTGACCGACCACGGCCTGCGCATCGGGCTCGAACCCACCGCCCGCCTCCTCGCCGACGCCACCCGCTACCAGCTCGCCGCCCGCGTCCTGCGCGAGGCCCCGGGGCCCTACCCGGCGCTCACCCGCTCCTTCCCCGACCTGGTCAGCGACCTCCTCGCACTCGACTCCGAACTCGCCGAACACCTCGTACGGCCCGAGCAGCTGCGCGCGTACGACGCCGCGTTGCTGCGCGATCTGGAGAGCGCCAAACTCACCAATGCCGACCTGCGCAAGGTCCCGGAGACGGCCGCCGCACGCCGTGAACTGGCCGAACTGGTGGGCCACTACAGGGCGGCGAAGCGTGAACGCGACCTCCTCGACTTCGGAGATCAGATCGCCCTTTCCGCGACGCTCGCCCGCACCCGGCCCGAGGTCGGCGACATCCTGCGCGACGAGTTCCGGGTGGTCCTGCTCGACGAGTACCAGGACACGTCGGTCGCCCAACGCATCCTCCTGGCGGGCCTGTTCGGCGGCGGCACCGGCCATCCCGTGACCGCCGTCGGCGACCCCTGCCAGGCGATCTACGGCTGGCGCGGCGCCTCCGTCGCCAACCTCGACGACTTCCCCGAGCACTTCGCGCACGCCGACGCCCGCCCCGCGACCCGCCAGGCGCTCAGCGAGAACCGCCGCAGCGGCGGCCGCCTCCTCGACCTCGCCAACGGCCTCGCGGAGCCCCTGCGCGCCCGGCACGCGGGCGTGGAGGCCCTTCGTCCCGCCCCCGGTGCCGAACGCGACGGCATGGTGTGCTGCGCGCTGCTGCGCACCCACGCCGAGGAACTGGACTGGCTCGCCGACTCCATCGCCCACCTCGTACGCACCGGGAAGGCACCCGGCGAGATCGCCGTCCTGTGCCGCACCGCGACCGACTTCGCCGAGATCCAGGCCGCACTCGTCGCCCGCGACGTCCCCGTCGAAGTCGTCGGTCTCTCAGGGCTGCTGCACCTCCCGGAAGTCGCCGACCTCGTCGCCGTCTGCGAGGTCCTCCAGGACCCGGGTGCCAACGCCTCCCTGGTCCGCCTGCTCACCGGCCCGCGCTGGCGCATCGGCGCCCGCGACCTCGCCCTCCTCGGACGCCGCGCCCGGCTTCTCGTGTCCCACGCGCGCGTGGGCGCCGACGACGACCCGGACCGCCGGCTCGCCGCCGCCGTCGAGGGAGTCGACCCGGCCGAGGTGATCTCGCTCGCGGACGCCCTCGACACCTTCCTGGAGACACCGTTGGGAGGCGACGGGGACGACGACGGGCTGCCCTTCTCACCGGACGCGCGTGTGCGCTTCGCCCGGCTCGCCACCGAACTGCGTGACCTTCGCCGCTCGCTGGCCGACCCGCTGATGGACGTCCTGCACCGAGTCCTCGCCACCACCGGCCTGGAGGTGGAACTCTCCGCGTCCCCGCACGCCCTGGCCGCCCGCCGCCGAGAGACCCTGTCCAACTTCCTCGACATCGCCGCGTCCTTCGCCGCCAACGACGGCGAGGCCACCCTCCTCGCCTTCCTGGGCTTCCTACGCACGGCCGCCCAGTACGAGAAGGGCCTCGACAATGCCCTGCCGGGCGGCGAGAACACCGTCAAGGTGCTCACCGCCCACAAGTCCAAGGGCCTGGAGTGGGACGTCGTCGCGGTCCCCGGACTGGTCACCGGCACGTTCCCCAGCACCCAGGGACGCGAGAAATGGACCGCCCAGGGCAAGGTCCTGCCCCACGAACTGCGCGGTGACGCCGACACGCTGCCCGACATCAACGCCTGGGACTCCAGAAGCATGAAGGCCTTCCACGAGGCCATGAAGGACCATCAGCACACCGAGGAACTCCGCCTCGGCTACGTCACGTTCACCCGCCCCCGCTCCCTGCTCCTCGGCTCCGGCCACTGGTGGGGCCCCTCGCAGAAGAAGCCACGCGGACCGTCCGACTTCCTGCGGGCCCTGTACGAGCACTGCGCGGCCGGACACGGCGACATCGAGGCCTGGGCGGACGAACCCGAAGAGGGCGAGGAGAACCCGGCGCTTCACGAGGCCACCGGCGATCACGCCTGGCCCCTCCCGCTGGACGACGCGGCACTGGCCCGACGACGAGCAGCCGCGGCAACGGTGCTGACGTACCTGGAGTCCGAGCACCCCCACGAGGCGGCCCACCCGTCGGCTCACGACGCCCCAGCCCCGTACGAGGATCCGGACTGGCCACCTCCGCCCGAGGAGGACGAACCCCCTTACGGGGAGGGTGACTTCACCGACGAGACCCCGTATGCGGACAATGGTCTGTACCCGGACGACGCTCCGTACGACGAGGATGCCCTCCCTGAAGAGGCCGAATTCACGGACGCGCTCTACGGAGAAGCGGACGGGCTCTACGGAGAAGCCGAATTCGCGGACGAGCCCCCGGGGCTCCCGGAGTCATGGCCGCGGAACCGGCCCAGGATCCCGCGCCCCACGCC
>NZ_JAAKZX010000078.1 GCF_011045025.1 Streptomyces ureilyticus | reverse complement strand
CTCCGGCGGCCACCGAGCCGGCGGCGGCCGGACCATGGTGACGTTCGACGCCCTGGTACACCACGCGGTCGAACTCTCCGGCGTTCACGGCCGCCGCCCCCGCGTCCTGTACGTGGGCACGGCGATAGGCGACGCCGAGCACTTCACGGCCCGCATGTCCGAGGCCGCACGCGTGGCGGGTTTCGACCTCACGCCACTCCAGCTCTTCCCGATGCCCAACCACGACGACGTGGAGGCCACCGTCCTCGACCAGGACGTCGTCTGGGTCATGGGCGGCTCGGTGGCGAACCTCCTCGCGGTATGGCGAGTGCACGGCCTGGACGACATCCTCCACCGGGCCTGGCGCTCGGGCGTCGTCCTCAGCGGCGTCAGCGCGGGCTCGATCTGCTGGTTCCAGGGCGGCACCACGGACTCCTTCGGCCCCGAACTCCGCCCGCTCACCAACGCGTTGGGCTTCCTCCCGTACGGCAACGGCGTCCACTACGACACCGACTCCGGCCGCCGCCCCCTGGTACACCGCCTCGTCGCGGACGGCACCCTCCCCACGACCCACTGCACCGACGACGGAGTGGGCCTGGTCTACCGCGGCACCGAACTGACCGAAGCCGTAACGGAGTTGCCCGGCAAAGGCGCGTACATCGTCACCCGCGACGGCGACTCGGCCACCGAGGAACGCATCGAACCGCGCCGCCTGCCCACGGTCAACTGACACTGCTCCCGGAGCCGACGATGGCGGTGACGCGGATCTCCACGCGCATGGCGGCGAGGCCGAGGACCGTGACGCCGGTCTCGGTCCAGATCGGCGCGCGGCCGTCGAGGCGACGGCGGAACTGCTCGGCCATGACCGTGTTGACGTCATCGCCGATGACGTCATCTCCCGGTGCGACCTTGTGGTACGAGTTGACGTGGATGACGTCCTTCCATGTCGCGCCGACCGTGGCGAGCGTGCGCTCCACGTTGTCGAAAGCCTGGATGATCTCGTCTTCCAGCGAGTCGGGGATGACCAGGTCGTCATCCACCCCGGCCTGACCGGAGATCTCGACCCGGTCGCCGACGCGGACGGCCCCGCTGTAGCCGAGGGCCTCGTGCAGCTTCTCGCCGTAGCCCGGAACGACGCCGAAGGTGACGGTGCTCATGATGTTCCTCTTCCTGTCCATAGTCATAGGGGTGCGTTTCCTCCTGCATGAGTTCACGCGTAAAGTGAGGCTAACACGCAATTAGTTCAAGGGTGAAGTGATGGCGGACTTCGCCGGAGGGCGGGAAGATCCATGAGCAGCAGCACGGGAGGGTCCATGAGCGGCGCGGGCGAACACGGGGACGACGAGGAGCTGCGGTGGCTCGACGAGCAGGAGAAGGCGGCGTGGACGGGGCTGATCTCCCTTGTCCTGCTGCTGCCCGCTAAGTTGGAGTCGCCGCTGCGGCAGGAACACGGCCTCACCCTGTTCGAGTACCTCGTGCTCAGCCACCTCTCCGAGGCCCCGCAGCGCAAGCTGCGGATGGGGGAGCTCGCCTTCCTCGCCAGCGGGTCGCTCTCCCGCCTGTCCAACGTCGTCAAACGCTGTGAACAGCGCGGCTGGGTCGTACGGACACCCGACCCGGCCGACGGCCGCTACACCCTCGCCGAACTCACCGACGCCGGCTTTGACATCGTGCACCTGGCAGCGCCCACACACCTGCGCGCCGTACGCCGCATCGTCCTCGACTCGCTCAACACGACCGACCAGAAGGCCCTCGCCCGCATCGCCCAAAAACTCCGCATCGTCCCCGACGACTTCGGCTGACAGCCGTCCTATGCGGCGACTTCGGCCAGGCCCACTGGGCAAGATCGGTTCGCCTGGTGCCGCGCCCTGCTGCGCCGGTTCAGGACCGGATCTCCCGGAAGATGACGCCAGTCTTGCCGAGGATGACGGCTTCGTTCACCCAGCGGGGCGGACCATAGTCCGTCTCGAGGTACTGGCACTCGTACCCGGTGTCCTCGTACGCAGTGTCCGCGTCGAGGTCGAGAGGGATCCTCTTGAGGGGCGGGATCCGGTCGCAGCGCAGCTCCTTGGACCGCTCATGGTGCAACTCTGAGTCGCGGGGACGGAGGCGTACCGGCTCGGCCTGGTCGCCGGGAAGGGGCTCCCGCGGCGCCTTGAGACAACGACGCGTGCCGACGGTCAGGCGCCGCAGGCCCCGTTTCCGCCGAGGCTGATCATGGCGCGGTACAGCTGCTCCTCGGTGAGCGGCGGCGCCGGCAGCGGGTGGGCGCGGTCGGTTCGGAAGCCGTCGAGCAGAAGGTAAAGGTGGCGGCGCCAGGCGTCCGGGGCGATGGCGTGGGTGGCCTCGGTGACGCGGCTGTGCGACCAGATGACGAAGGCAAGGTCCTCGGGGGTGAGGTCGGGGCGCAGGCTGCCCTGCTCCTGCGCACGCTCGACGATGTGTACACCGAGTTCGCGGATGCGGGTCTGGGCGCCCGCCAGGCAGGCGCTCTCCGGCAACCGTATGGAGGCCAGGTCGTTGAACCCCCGGTCCTGTGACTGGAGTTCGCACATGGTCTCCAGGAAGTGGCACAGCCCCGCCCAAGCGTCGTCCATGGTGACGGCCTTCTCGGCGGCCTCCCGCCAGACGGCCAGCTTCTCCGCGAAGGTCGCCTGCACCAGGTCCAGCCGGGTGGGGAAGTGCCGGTACAGCGTGCCGATGGCCACCCCGGCCCGCTTGGCCACCTGCTCCAGGGGGGCCTCCATGCCCTGCTCGGCGAAGCAGGAGCGGGCCGCGGTGAGCAGGGCCTCGCGATTGCGCTGCGCGTCGCGCCGCAGGGGGCGGGCAGGGGCCGGGTTCCCGGCGGAGGCGGACGGAGGGTCGATGGCCATGTCACTCAGCCTACCAACCGGAGGGGTGCCTCATATTCTCTGCTACGATCCAAGAACATGAGGCAGCCCTCGACTTTCAGTCCCGACCGCTGTCGGGGCGGGAGCTGCGCCTCATCGATCCAGCCCGTCCGACCAGAGGAGCACCACCCATGCCCGTCATCGCCGTCATCGGGGCAGGCCCCGGCCTGGGCCTGTCCATCGCCCGCCGCTTCGGAAGGGAGGGTTTCCAGGTCGCCTTGGTCTCCCGGACCCAGGACAAGCTCGACGCGCTCGCCGCGCAGCTCGCCGAGGAGGGCATCGAGGCCGCGGGCTTCGCCGCGGACGTGACGCGTCCCGACTCGCTGCAGTCGGCGCTCGCCGCGGTCGCCGACCGGTTCGGGGCCGTCGACGTACTGGAGTACTCGCCCGCCGACCCCGCGTTCGCCGGCGCCGCCGCCGTCGACGCCACGGCGCAGGACCTCCACAAGCAGCTCGACTACTACCTGTACGGAGCGGTCGCCGCGGTCCGTCAGGTGCTGCCCGCCATGCTCGAACGCGGCAGTGGCACCCTGCTGTTCTCCACGGGCGCCTCCTCGGTCCGGCCGTTGGGCGGCGCGTTCGGCAGCATCGGCGTCGCGGCGGCGGCCCTGCGCAACTACGCCATGGCCCTGGGCATCGACCTCGCCGAGCACGGGGTGCACACCGCGCACGTGGCCATCGGGGTATTCATCGGCAGCGGTCCCGGCACCGAGCCCGAGACCATCGCCGAGCACTACTGGGACGCCTACACCAAGCGCGACCAGGCCGAGATCGTCCACACCGTCCCCGGCGGCATCTGGTGAGCACCTCCGGCACGCCCGCGGCGAACACGGCCAGGCCACCCTTGGTGAAGATCTTCCGAGCCGCCAACAAGGTCGTACGGCCGCTGCTCGCCTCCCGCTTCCACAAGCCGCTGAGCGGGCGCCTGATGCTGCTCACGTACAAGGGGCACAGGACGGGTCGCGAATTCACGGTCCCCATCGGCTACTTCGACTGGGATCCCGGCACGGTGCTCGCCATGTCCTCCCAGCTCGGCTGGATCCCCAGCATGCGCCAAGGGTCCGCCGTCCGGCTGCGCATCCGGGGCCAGGACCACGGCGCCGTCCCGACGGTCGTCGAGGACCCTGAGGAAGTCGCCGCCCTGCTGGGTGAGTTCGGCCGGTGCAAAGGGCCCAAGGCCGCCAAGGGGCTGATGCTCGGCCTCCCCGGCGACCGGCAGCCCACCGACGACGAGCTGCGCACGGCCGCCGCCAAGACCCGCTTCGTCTGCTTCCGGATGGAGCCCGAGCGGCCGGGCCGGTAGCACTCGACCGGCTGATGCTGTCGACGGAGACCCTGCTCGCCCGCAAGCACTCCCACCATGAGCGCCAGGAGCGGATCATCACCGCGGCCCTGGCCGACCGCCGGCCGGACCCTGAACCACACTGAGCCGGGGCGGGTGGCCGAGGTCGGCGAGAAGTGCGGGCGTGCCGCCGGTGATCCGGCGTGTCAGGACGACATACGGCTGTGCGTCTCGGAACTCGCCACCAATGCCGTGCTCCACGGAGTGCCGCCAGGACGGGAGTTCTGCGTTCGACTGCTCCTGGACGGCCACCTGCTCAGACTGGAGGTGCGCGACGGTGGTGACGGCAGGTCGATGATCCGGCAACCCGACGACGAGCGGTGTACGGGGCGAGGGCTGTTCCTGGTCCGTGAGTTGGCCGATGACTTCGGCGTCACCGAGCATGTGCCGGGGAAGACCGTGTGGGCCTCCTTCAAAGTCGCGACTGTGGAGTCCGAGGAATCCTTCTCTCGGCTGCCTCGACTAACTCGTAGCCTGGGCGCCATGACCACCCTGCAGAAGATTCATGACGTGCCCGTCCTGATGTGCGCCCCAGAGGGCGAACCCATCCGCAGCGAACGCGACGCGCTGGATTTCATCGGCGATGCCGGGTACCAGGGCGCCCAGTGGGTCGTCATCCCCGTCGAGCGGTTCGATGAGGCGTTCTTCCAGCTGAGCACTCGTGTCGCCGGAGGGATCATCCAGAAGTTCGTCCAGTACGGCATGGGGATCGCCGTCCTCGGTGACATCTCCCGTCATACGGAGGCCAGTTCGGCGCTGCGGGACTTCGTCCGGGAGTGCAACCGCGGGCGGCAGACGTGGTTTCTGGCCGACGCGGAGGAGTTGCGGGAGCGGCTCAAGGGGTAGGCGGGCTCGACCTGTTGGTGTGTCCTGCGCGTACGGGCTTCCGTGCGCGCAGGACACGTTAGAACGTAGCGTCAGCGCACCGATTGTGGCGCCGCGACCGGCTCCCGGTGACCCCTGTCGCGCCCAACGTGAACACTGACAGGAAAACTGTCCTTCAGATGCTCAAATGAGCGATGCGTGAACACCGCGGGTAGAAGTGCTCACGCTTTGCGGCCAACACCCCCTGGGCCCACCACCGCGCCCGCTGCCTCACCGCCACGCCCGCCTCGATGTCAGTGGCGCGTGCTTGTATTCGGTGCCATGACATCCTCGGTATTTTCCGTCCCGCCCGACCGCATTGAGCGGCCGGACGTCACCGTCATGCAGCAGGCCACCGTCGATGAGCTGTCCCAAATACAGCAGCTCTGGCCGTCGTTCGAGAAACTGGTCGGGCTGCGCGGACGCAAGATGTACGCACAGGTCGACGAGCGCCAGAACACCTATACCGTCTGCACGCCGGTCAAGGAGGACGACCACCCCGACCGCCTGGGGCTGGAGCTCGGCACCTTGCCGGGAGGCTCTTACCTGCGCGGTCGCCTCGTCGGCGACCCTCCCCAGATCTATGAGCGAATCGGCGACGGGATGGCCGAGCTCGAGGCGATGCTGCCGGTCGATGACACCCGGCCCCTGGTCGAGTTCTACCGTCGGCACGACCAGATCGAGCTGTGGGTGCCGATCCGGTCGTGACGGCAGGCTCAGTCCCGCGCTCAGGGCGAATCGGTCGTCACCACGTCGGCCACCACGCAACTCACGTTGTCCGGGCCGCCGGAGTTGTTCGCCGCGATGATCAGGGCGCGAACTGCCTGTTCAGGGGCGGGAATTGTGGTCAGGGTTTCCTGGATCTCCGAGTCCGGGACTACCGACGAGAGGCCGTCGGAGCAGAGGAGGTAGCGGTCGCCCGGCAAGGCGTCGTGCAGGCGTACGTCCGGAGTGGGAGCCGGAGCCGCGCCCGTCAACGCCTTCAACAGGAGCGCGCGTTGGGGGTGGGCCACTGCCTCCTCCAGGGTGAGGCGGCCCTCGTCGATCATCGACTGGACCATCGTGTGGTCGTGGGTGATCTGGAAGAGGGAGCCGTCCCGCAGGAGGTAGGCGCGGCTGTCGCCTATGTGGACCAGGGCCAGTTGGGAGCCGGTCCAGAGCATGGCGGTGAGGGTGGTGCCGTCCTCCTTCGGGTTCCGGGTCGCGTCCTGGACCGCCTGCGTCGCGCCCTGGACCGCGTCTTCCAGGAGGTTGAGGACGCTGCCCGCCGGAAGCGGCTCGGTGTCCAGGAACTTGAGGGCCTCGACCGCGGCCGTACTCGCGGGGGCGCCCGCCGGGCCGAAGCCGTCCGCGACGGCCAGGACGCGGGTGCCCGCGTAGGCGGTGTCCTGGTTGGCGGGGCGGACGAGTCCGGTGTCGGAGAGGGCGGCGTAACGCAGTTCCAGCATGGTGGTGTCCTTCCTCGGAACCTGTGAGAGGTGGTCGACGAGGAAGGCGGCCAGGTCGCGGCGGGTCGCCGTCTCGGCCTCGACCCGCGCCCAGTACGCGCGGATCTCCGCCGCGGCGGACGCCGGTTCGAGCGCGCAGACCTCGCGTATCCGGGCCAACGGCATCCCGAGCCGCCGCAGCCACGCCACCAGACGCGCCTGCTCCAACTGCTCCGGCGCGTAGTAGCGGTACCCGCTCTCGGGGTCCACCCGCGCCGGCCGCAGCAACTCCAGCTCGTCGTACAGCCGAAGCGCCTTCGGCGACAGCCGGCACGCCTTGGCGAACGCCCCGATCGTCAGCATGTCCATGCGATCTCCCTGCGCGATCTCCATGCGCCCACCTCGCGAGCCGGTCGTTCCTCGTCTCGCCACTGATGCTGGGGCCTCCCCAAAGGTGAAGGTCAATCCACGGTTCCCCTTCGGTTGTTAGCGTCTCTGATCAGTTGAACGATCCCGTGCAAGACATCGTGTCTGCCATGGGTTCTGTCCACCGTGGAGGGGTGGCGTGGGCGTGGTGGTGGAAGCCTCCGCCCAGTGCTGTTCCTCGTGGCCGGTGTCGGCTGGTGGTGGGTGTGCTGATCGTTGTCACGCTCTGGTGCCGGTGGGCTGCGCGGGGCAGCCGGGTCCGGTCCGTGTGGGCGTGTCCCTCCGGACGCTGGCCCGCCGGACCCGAAGGTCTGGTGGGGGAGGGCGTCCGGCGTCGCCTGGGCGTCGGACGTGTGGTGTGGCGCCGGGTGGGGCCGGTCTTGGACCGATCGGCCCGGCGGGTCTTGGGCTCGGTGGGGGTGATGACCGCGCCCGCTTCGAGCTTGTCGATCACCGCGCGGATCCTCATGGCACCTGTGGTGCGGTCGGTGACGGTTTTGGCCTGGTGGGTCAGACCGCGTGCGGCGATCCGTTTCCACGCCCCCTGGTCGCGGTCGCCCTGCCAGCCGCAGGAGCCGCAGAGGGCCCATTTCCAGCCGGGTGTGGTGGGCCGGTCGGGGGCCTTGCGGTGCCGCAGTGGTGCCAGGCACTGCGGGCAGTGCTTGGAGGTGTTCCGCGCCGGGACGGTGACCACGGCGATGCCGGTCTCGGCAGCGAGGTGCCGCATCCGGCCCACGATCTGTCCGCGCACTGTTTGTGACAGGCGGGTGTTGTGGGTGCGGCCCATACCGCGGGCTTCCATCGAGCGGAGGTCTTCGGTGTAGATCACGCTCGCCCCGGCGGCGATCGCCTGGTCCACCGCCCAGCGGGCGGCAGCCCACGCGAGGGCGTCGTTCAAGTTCGACCGCCGGTGGGAGACGTGCCGGATCTCCTCGACCAGTACCGCGTGCTTCGCAGCCAGGGCGTGTTGTGCGGTATCGCCGATGAGTCGCTGGTAACGGCATGCCTTGACATGCAGGTGCTCGGACAGGCGACGCAGCCGATGCTGTTTCGCCAGAACCCCGGCGGCGCGGAACATTCCCCCGGCACCGAGGGCGGTGACCGTGCCGTCGTCGTGCAGCCGGGCAGCCCCGGCGGACAGCAGGGTGTTCAGGCCCCAGTCCACCCCCAGCGCGACCCGGTGCCCGCTCCGCTGTGTCTGGGGAACGGCGTGGGTGTAGGCGAGATCGGCCCACACCGTGCCGTGATTCACGCGCAGTGTGGGCAGGTGCAGCACCGCGTTCGTGGGGATCGTCGGTGGCAGTTTGATGTGGAAGGCCACCCACGTCCAGTCCGCGTAGGACCGCGGGTCGGGGCGGGTTGGCAACTGCAGGCGCAGCAGCGCCCGGTCCGGCTCGTCGGCGCGTTCGATGGTGGCCTGCTGCCCGTCGCAGGCGGACAGCAGCAGCATTCGCGCGATGCGGGGCTTGGCCTCTATCTCGAAGACGTCGGCCGGCATCCGGCCGTGCTTCCTCGCGAAGGTGGCGATCTGCCGGGTCCGGGAGGAGATGATGCTGGAGGGCATAGACCGCCCGTCGGGCACCGCCTCCCGTACTGCGTCCCACTCCGAGGGGGTGCGCTTGGCGGGGGTGGCGGGCCAGGTCGTGAGCACTCCGACGGCGAGGTCGGCGCGCCATTTCGCCGAGCGCAGCGTCCGCCCCGCCTGTTCCTGGGCTATGCGCACGATGCGGTCGTTGACGCGGATACCCTCCGGCGGGCTGGCGGTCCAGCCCAGGCGGCGCAGGGCCATCCAGGCGCTCGACGGCAGTGGGCGGCCCGCCGTGTCCTCACCGCCGGCCAGCACCTCCACATCAAGGCTGTTCCAGTGCTCGGCCAGCAGCGCGGCAACCATGCCCGACACCAGATCGGCCGCCCAGCCCACCCGCTCGGCCAGCCCCTCAGCCGACAGGAGTTCGCCGGTCTTCTCTTCCACACCCGTGCGCAGCACACTGCGGGCACAGGCGGTGCGGGCGGCCTCGCCCTCCCCGAGTGGCAGCCTTCGGCTCACCGATACTCCTTCCCCGCCCATGTGCTGTCATCCGATCAACGACATCCCCGCGGAAGGGTCACGCAATCGACCTTCGCACCTATATACGATCTCCATCGGACACCGGCACCAGGCCAGCGGATGACCAGTCACTACGAATGCCTAAGGGAGTAAAGGAAGCAGGTGAGCCTGCGCGCCGAACCGATCGATTCGACGTACGAACGAGGAGTCCGCCGTGGCACGCAGTACCCGAATAGCGCTCGTCACCTGCCGGGAGGTTCTGGAGAGCGGCAAGGACGTCGATCTGCCGGTGCTCGCGGGCGCGGTGGAGGAGGCCGGGGCAGCCGAGGCCGCCGTCGTCTGCTGGGACGACCCGGATCTCGAGTGGGGCGACTTCGATCTCGCCGTCATCCGGTCCACCTGGGACTACACCTGGCGGGCCCCGGAGTTCGTCGCCTGGGCCGAGCGGTGCGGGGCGGCCACGACGCTCGCCAATCCGGTCGACGTCGTGCGGTGGAACGCCGACAAGCGGTACCTGGGGGATCTGAGCGCGGCCGGGGTGCCCGTCGTCGACACGCGCTTTCTCGCTCCGGGGGATCCGGTCGACCTGCCGGAGGAGCAGGAGTACGTGATCAAGCCGACCTCGGGGGCAGGGGCCCGGTACGCCGCCCGTTACTCGCCCGGGGAGCGCGAGACGGCCGTACGCCATCTCGCGCGGATGCACGCGGAGGGGCTGACCGCGATCGTGCAGCCGTACGTCCGGAGCATCGATACGGCGGGTGAACGGGCCCTCCAGTTCTTCGGCGGGCGTTTCCTGCATGCCATACGGAAGGGCGCCGTCCTCGCACCCGGAACCGCCTACGACGAGGCCAAGGTCCCGCACCCGAACCTCCGGCCCTGGGAGCCGATCCCCGCCGAACTCGCCGTCGCCGAACGGGCGTTGGCGGCCGTACCCGGCGACGGCGACACCGAGCTGCTCTACGCCCGCGTCGACCTCGTGGACGGAGACGACGGCGAGCCCCGCGTCATGGAGCTCGAGCTGATCGAGCCGAACCTCTTCCTCTCGCTGCACACCGACTCGGTGCCGGTCGTCGCGGAGGCGATCGTCAAGGTTGCTCAGCAGCGGCCTGCCCGCTGACAGCCATCCGCTGCAACAGCCCCCAGGTGAACTCCGCCACGCAGTCCCGTCGTACGCCCGACGCATCCGTCGCCGTGAACTTCAGCCCCCACCGTGTCGGCGCCGTCCCCTCCAGCGGCCGGACGGGAGCGAAGGCGCGGGCCGCTTCGTCCACCGTGCAGGACCAGGGCGTCATGTCGTCGAGCGTGTCCAATGAAGGGCCCGCCGTACCCGGCGCCCGTATCAGCCACTCGTTCCAGACCGCTCCGTTCGGGGCGAGGAGCACCTCGAAGCGGAGGTCCGGCCACAGGGGGACCGACCAGAGCCGGGCCTCGCACTCCAGGTCGCCGATCTTGCGGGTCGTGACGGACTCCGGCTGGCCGAGGACGGAGTGGTAGCGGGAGGCGGCTGAGCGGGAGCGGGGGCCGCGGATCATCGCCTGCCAGCGGCGGTTGGCCTCGCGCATCTCGGCGATCGAGACGCCCAGCTCATGACGGGCTTCCTCGACCAGGTCCGGATTGTGGTCGGCCATGCGGTGCAGCAGGACGAGCTGGAAGTCGAGCCGGGTGAAGGGGCGGGTGGGTCGCTTCGCGGCGGGCATGCGTCCCATCCTCGCGGACACGCGTTCCATCGTCGCGTTCGGACGGGTGATCGGGTACCGACCGGTCATCGGGTACCGACCGCTCGTCGCGTACGAGTCGCTCGCCCGGGCGGCGGCCGTCGGGGAGGAACAGGACGGAGTTCACGTACCGGATGTAGCCGTTGCCGCGGAACGGGAGCACCCGGCGGAGCAGGCCCTGGGAGACGACATGGGAGGCGCCTGCCTGGTGGGCCTCCAGGTCGAAGGAGGACAGGGGGAGCCAGGTGTCGCCGGGCAGGACCCAGCCCTCGTAACCGTGCTGGGCGAGGTGGGAGACCACCGGGGCGATCGGCTGGATACGGGCCTCCAGCTCGATGAACAGGGCCGGCCGGTCGCGGGTCAGCAGGGCGGTGGCACCGTGCAGGACCGCGAGTTCGTTGCCGTCGACGTCGATCTTGACGAAGCCGACGTCGTGGAGGTCCAGGCTGTCGAGGGTGACGCAGGGGACGTCCAGGGCGCGGGCGTGGATGTCCCGGCGGATGAGCGAGGAGACGCCGCGGTCGCCCTGGTCGCCGGGCGGCAGCCACAGCCGGGCGGTGCCCTGGTGGTCGCTGGCGGCGGCGCGGACCACCCGTACGTTTCCGGGGGTGGCGTCGGTCAGTAAACGGGCCAGGTGCGGCACCGGCTCGACGGTCACCACGCGGCCGGCCCGGTCCGACAGACGGCGCGTCCAGGGGCCGTACCAGCCGCCGACGTCCACGGCCGTGCCGCAGTCCGGCGGGCACAGCTCGGGGAGCCGGGCCAGTTCGGGCTCGAAGCGCGGGTAGACGAGCCGGGCCGCCGCGGCGACGAGGCGGAGCGGGATGAAAGGGGCTAGTCGGGCCGCCAGGGTCATGGGGCTATCCGTTTCAGGAGTTGCTCGTGTTCGTCCTCCGTGACCTGCTCGCCGGAGGACGGGAGGAGCTGGGGTATGCCGTCGATGATCGGGTAACGGCGTTGCAGGCGTGGGTTGTAGAGGGCGTCGCCCGGCCCTCCCGGCTCCTCCTGTTCCTGTGCGAGGAGGTGCAGGGGCCCTTTGTCCAGCGGGCACGCCAGGATCTTCAGCAGCGGGTCGTCAGGGTTCATGGTGGGGTCAACTCTCGGGTGGGGGTGGGGCGTTCGGGCTTCGCTGCCGGTTCGGTCTTCGATGGCCGCTCGTTCTCCGGTGATCGATCCTTCTCCGGTGGCCGCTCGGTCTCGGGTGACCGCTCGGATTCCGGCGGCCGCTCGGGCTCCGATGGGGAATCGGGCTCCGGGCTCTGGTCTGGCTCCGATGGGGAATCGGGCGCCGGCCTCTGTTCGGGCTCCGACGGGGAGTCGGACTCCGGGGGCCGTTCGGACTGCGACGGCCGCTCAGACTCCGATGTCGATGTCGGTGTCGGTGTCGGCTCATGGTCCGGAGGCGGTTCGGTTTCCGAGCGGGACTCGGGCTCCGTCGGCCACCCGGAGGACTTCGAAAACCATGCCGACACCGGCGGCGGTTCCGGCTCCGACGGCGGTTCAGGATCCGACGGCCCGGGCTCCGACACCGGCGGCGGTCCCGGCTCCGACGGCCGGGGCTCCGGCTCCGACGGCGGTTCAGGATCCGACGGCCCGGGCTCCGACACCGGCGGCGGTCCCGGCTCCGACGGCCGGGGCTCCGGCTCCGACGGCAGTTCCGGCTCCGACGGCCCGGGCTCCGGCTTCGCCGGCGGGTCGTGTTTGGGCATGGCGAGGAGTACGGAGACCGCCAGCGCCGTTCCGCCGAGGCGCAGCGCGAGCCGTACGGGGTCCTCGGGCAGCGCCTCGCCGAACGCGAGCGTGCCGAGGATCGCCGTGAACAGGCAGGTCACCGTCGTACAGACCGGCACGATCAGCGAGGCCCGGCAGCGTTGCAGCGCCGCCTGCGACATGATCAGGCCGAACGCGCCGGTGAACATCAAGATGTACGGATACGGGGAGATCAACAGGTCAAGTACCGCGCCGCCGAGGCCACTTGCCGTCAGGTAGCTCGATACGCCCTTGATGGCCAGCGAGCTGACCCCGTACAACAGGCCCACCGCCACGCCGTATTCGACCCCAGTCGTCGGCATCCGGTGCCGGCGCCGCGCGCGGTGCTCGGCGGAGCCGTACAGCCAGACGCCCATCGCCAGGGTCGGCAGGCAGACCAGCAGGATCGTCGAGACGGGGGCGCTGCGGCTGACCGTGTCGGATTGTTCGTTCAGCGACAGGACGACCATCAGCAGGGCGGCGAGGATGGCGCCGAGTGCGTACCGCTCGCGGCCGGAGGTCTCCTCGCCGAGCAGCTTCGAGGAGAGCAGGACGAGGATGACCAGGCCGGAGACGAAGATGCCCTGGGCGGCGGCGATCGGCAGGGTGCGGTAGACGATGAGCTGGGCGCCGAAGCCGCTGGCCAGGGCGAGGGAGCCGCCGATCCACAGCGGGCTGCCGAGGACGAGCCGCAGCAGCCGCGCCGGTTCGCGGACGCTCACCGAGGGCATGGCCGCCAGCGCCCGTTTCTCCAGGACGAAACCGGTGCTGTACAGAACGTTGGCCAGCAGCGCCGCGGCTACCCCCCACCACATGGGCTACGTCCTCCGAGCGTGCAGAAGCAGGATCGAGGACATGGATGGCGCCCGGCAGGCGAGCCGGTCCAGTGGACGCATAGGGCGCGGTACGCCATGGAAGGGCGCCCCCCGCAGTCGTACGACCTCGAAGCCGGACGCGGCCACGAACTCCCGTAGCGCGCGGGCGGTGTAGAGCCGCAGATGACCTACGACCTCCTGCCCTGGACGGCCGTGGATGGCGCGCAGGCTCACCTCGGAGAAGACGGGCTGGACGCCGGCGAGGAGAAGGGCCCGGTTGTACCAGGCGGCCAGGTTCGGGGTGGAGAGCATGAGATGACCTCCGGGGCGCAGGATCCGGTGGATCTCGTCGAGGGCCGCGTCGGGGTCCACGAGGTGTTCGACGACCTCGCTGAACAGGACGGCGTCGGCGCAGCCGGACTGGAACGGCAGCCCGCCGTCGGTGAGTTCGCCGCGTACCACGTACGGGATGTGGGTGTGCGCGCGCTTCAGGGCGTCATGGGACCAGTCGACGCCGATGATGCGGTGGCCCGCGAGGATCGGGGCGGCTGTCGCGGCGGCGCTGCCGTCGCCGCAGCCGATGTCGATGACGGTCTGGGCGCCGGACGTGGCCGGGCCGAGGGCTTCGGCGAGCATCCGGGCCTGGCGGAGGCTACGGGGGGTGCCGGAGGCGACGGTGACGTCCGGGTCCTCGTAGAAGTCCCGTAGTCCGTGCGGTCGTTCGCGGGTGGGCGGGGCGGTGGTCATGCGCCGTTCCCCCTCACGGAGTTCGTGGGTTTCTCCCTCTTGGGCTCCTCTTTGGACTCTCCCGCGTGTTCCGTCGCGTGCAGATAGTGCTCGAACAGGTCGCGGAGGTGGCAGCCGTCACCATGGCTGAGGAGGGTGCGGGACCAGCGCAGCGCCAGGTGCAGCTTGCCCGCCGTGGCGGCCGTGGTGACGGTCAGGCCGCGGGGCATGCGGGCGGGGGCGGAGAACCACACGGCGTGCGCACGGCCCGCTCCCTCGCCGAAGTCGAGGGGGTACGGGACGCGGCCGATGTTGCTCAGCAGGGTCGTCGACGTCCAGGGCGCGGCTGCTTTGCGCAGGCCTCTGGTGAGGGCGGCCCGCCAGGGTACGGGGGCCCAGGGGGCGGTCAACAGGGCGGCTCCGTGGCCGAGTTGGGGCCGGGGCTGGGCCTTGAGGGCGCGGGTGCGGTCCGCCGTACGACGCAGCAGTCCTGGCAGGTCGGAGTCGTCCAGCTCCTCCGGTGTGAAGGGGACTTCGACGAGCCGGGTGCCGTTGCCGATGGGCATGTCCGTGCCGCGCGGCCGGTCGTCCACCGGCATCGTGATGCGCATCGGCCGGGGGCGGGCGCCGTGCTCCCGGTTCCAGTGGGCGAGCATCATCGCGGTGGCCACCATGAGCTGGTCGTTCACGGTGTAGGGGGAGCCCTTGGGCCGGTGCGGCACGTTCAGCTCGGACACGAGCATGCCGTTGCCGGGGGAGGGCTCGGGCGTGCCGTGGGCGACCCGGGCGGGCGGTGTCCAGCTGGAAGGGGCGTCGACTTCCGTGGGGGCGTTGCCCGTTGTGCGGTTGGGGGGCGCGGCGGGCGCGTTGTCGCGCCCGCCGTAGACCTCGGCCGCGGTGGCCAGGACCCTCAGGCAGGCCGGGCCGTCCAGGGCGGTGTGGTTGATGGTGAGGAAGAGAACGGTGCCGTCGTCCTCCGGATCCCGGACCACCTCCAGCCTGATCGGCGGGGACGCCGACAGGGGCGGGGCAGAGGCGAGCGCCCTGTCCCGGGCGTGCTTCAGGGCGTCGCGGTCCGGGGCCGGGAACGTCACCACCTCGGCCACGTCCGGGTCGCGCGTGAGTTCCCACTCGTAGCGGCGGCGGTACCAGGGCCCCGCCGCCTCCCGCATCAGGATGCGGGGGTGGCGGTGCAGGGCCTCGGTGAAAGCCGCCTTCAGGCGGGCCGGGTCGAGATGACCCGGCAGGTGGACCTCGATGTGGACGGTTTCCGGCTCTTCCTCCTGGAGGCAGTGCCGGGCGACCTCGTCCACGACGGGGAACGGGATCCGGGCGGGCGGCTGTACGGGTCCGTCCGTGCCGTCGCGCGCCGGGTGGTCCAGGGCGGTCATGTGGTTTCGCCTTCTCCCGTCTCTTCCTTGTCCCGCGGTTCCGCCGCTTCCGTCTCTTCGGAACGCGTCGCCTTGAACTTCGGCTTACGGAGCGGGAAGCGGACGGTCGGCGGATCGGGGATCCGCCGGTCTGACTCCGGGCCCCTTGCGGAGACGGTGGGCCCGGCCTCGTACTTCGGCGGCGTCTCGGGCGACTCCTCCTCCGGCGTCCGGGACGGCGGCAGCACTCCTGACGCACCCGGACCCGGCTCAGCACCTGCTCCCGACGGAGACCCGGCTTCCGGCGCCCCCGACTCGGACGCTGTCCTGGTTGAGTCCGGCCCGTACGTCTCCCCGCGCTGCCGATGCGGCAGCGCTGCCGTCGGCGCCTCCGGGCCGAGCGCAGGCGCGGGCGCGGGCGGCGGCACGGGCGGCAGAACACCGAAGCCACCGGGACCTCCCTGCTGCGACCCCGGAGGCACAGCCCCTTGCGTCGCCTGAGGCGCCAGCTCGTCGCCCCGCACCGACACCAGACCCGCGAACAGCCCGATCAGCGCAAGGAGTTGGGCCGCCTGCCCGAAGGACCCCTCGTCCGCCGAGGCCGGTGTCCCCGCACCCGTGGCGGCGGCGATCCCGGCGCCCGCGAGCGCGAGGAACGCGATCGGCACCAGCAGCGTGTGCCGCTTCCACGCGATGAGCGCGAGCACCGGCACCAGCAGGGCGAAGAACCCGGCGATCACGGCAGCCACCAGTGTGAGCGCCACGGTGCCCAGGATCATCCCGGGGGCGGGCGGCAGCGGCGAGGGCTCGTCGGTGTTGGGCGAGCGGCGGCGGAACAGGACGAGACCCGCGAGCGCGAGTACCCCGACGCCGCCGCCGATCAGCCCGGCCTCGTACGTCGTGGAGGGCTCGTACGAGAGCTTGATGGTGCCGCCCTCGCCCGCCGGGATCCGCCAGCCCTGCTGCCAGCCGTCGAGCCGGACCGGGTCCAGCTCGTCGCCGTTCAGCGTGGCCTTCCAGCCGTCGTTGAAGTTCTCGTACGTCGTCAGGTACGAGGCCGCGCCCGAGCCGGCGCTCACCTCGCGGCGGTCGCCCAGCCAGTCCCGTATCTCCAGCTCACGCTCGGCCGCGGCGGGTGCCGTGACCGTGCCGCGGGTCAGCGTGACGTTCGTGGCCGCCAGGGGACCGGCGTCGCCCGCCTCGACGCGGTGCGCGCCCGAGTCGAGGGAGAGCGAGGTGTCCGCGCGGCCCTCCTGGCAGAGCGTCACCTCGACGGGCCGGCGCTCCATGAGGTCCTGGACGGTCCCCTTCGCGCTCGTCTGGTACAGCTCGTCGTCCACGGCGAGGTCCGGGCCCTGGCCGCACGGCAGGTCGAAGGTGCGGTCCTCGTCGGGCTGCTCGGTGCGGTACTCGTCGAGCGCCGGGACGTACGCCTCGGTGAGGCCGACCGGCAGTTGCAGATCGTCGTCGACGACCGGGTTGTGGACCTTCATCCGAGCGGTCTCGGTGATCGTGATGCTCAGCTCGTTGGTGGTGATCTCGGGGAAGCGGACGTTGCCGTTCTCGTCGACACCGGCGATCGCCGCACCGTCCGGCGAGCTGATGTCCACCTTGGTGGGCCGGGTGGACAGTCCGCCCGCGCCCGGCAGCACGATCTCATCGATGGCCTTCTTGTCCGGCCAGCGCAGATGGATCGTGGGGTTGTCCCCGGCGATCCAGGCGGTGGTCAGATCGCCGTCGGTGAGATTGCGCGGCGACAGACCGACACCGAGGCCGGCCGTGGAGTCGGCGGTCGCGACGATTTGATTCTGCTGCTCGGGGGCCACCCGGTAGAGCAGCTCGTCGAGTTCGGCACCCGGGACCGGGACCGCGCTCGCCTTCACCTCGTACGAGCCCGACGCCTCGGAGTTCCAGCGGCGGTGCAGGCCCGCTTCCGTGCCCGTCGGGGAGAAGCCGCCCGGGTCGTACGCCCGGTGCAGCGAGACGACCTCGGCGGCGGCCTCGGAGCGCTCCGCGTCCTTCGGGAGCCGCAGCATGCGGGTCACCTGGACGTCGGGGATGCTGATCTCGGAGAACCCGGCACCGGTGAGACCGGCATGCCGGGCCGCCGAGTCGACGATCGTGATCCGCAGCCAGTCCGTCTCGCCCTCAGGTGCCTTGATCCGCTGCCGCATGCCGTTGGCCTGGAGGTAGCTCGTCTTCGAGCCGCGTTCCGTCTCCACCCGCACCCGCGTCGGCGCGGAGCGCACGCTGTTCTGCGGCAGCGGTGTGACCCGGATCGAGGAGGGGATGTCGGTCTTCTCCGTGAAGCCGATCCGCAGCCACTCCCCGTCCGCCGAGCCGGACGCGCCCTCGGCCCACGCCGTGTTCGGGTTGCCGTCGAAGGCGTTCACCGGGTCGTACTGCGGCAGATAGAACAGCCAGTTGCCGCTCGACGACGCGGTCACCGATTTGGCGCCGCGCAGTTCGGCCACCGTCTGGTGCTCGATGCCCTCCGTCGGCAGGATCTGGTGCGGCTTCTCGCCGGCGTCCTGGAAGCTGCCGGAGTGATTGCGTTCGTCGCGGGTGTACGTGTACGAGGTGTTGGCGTTGACCAGACCGAACCTCGTGTCGGCGCGACGCATCCCGTCGCCCGTCACCTGGAGCGGGGGAGTGCCGAGCCCGGGATGGTTGTCACCGGTCAGCACCGCGGCCCGGCCCCGCATCGCGGGGTCGGCGGACACCGGCAGCAGCGCCTCGGGGCCGCCGGAGACGACGGCCGTGTCGGCGACCGCCTTCAGTCCGGCCTGCCCGGGCCGCGGCACGTTCTCATCGGCCGGCTCGTAGATCTCGACGGCGCGGTGCCGCGGATACAGGCCCTCGACCTGCACCGGGGTGTCCTCCGGGATCGTCCCGCCCGTCATCAGCGGGCCGAGGCCGGTCACCCTGCGGTAGCCCGACTCCTCCAGGGTGCGCTTGACGGTCGTGCTCGGTACGTAGCCCATCTGGTCCGGGTCGAGATCGTTGCGTACGACGACGTAGTGGAGCCCGGAGCGGCTCAAGTAGTCGGCCAGGCCCGGGACTTCGCCGCCCGTCAGCAACGCCTGCTCGACCGCGTCCATGGCGCGCCGGTTGCCCGCGGTGCCGAACGGCACATAGTCCCGCTGGGCCCAGCGGGATTCGGCGAGCACGTCGAGGGGCTGGTCGATGGGGGAGCCCCAGGTGTAGATGCCGTGCGCGGTGGCGGGGACGACGAGGGCGCGGGAGTCGGGGGAGTGCTTCTCCAGCCAGTCGGCCGTGGCCTGCCAGTACTTGGGGAGCTCCTGGAACGAACCCGGCTGCAGGATCGACCCGTTGAGGTAGGGCAGCGCGAGACCGGGCAGGACGAGAACCGCCGCGATCAGCGTGACGAACCGCCGGCCGCGTACGGGACGGGCGCCCCGCGTCTCGGAGGCCACGCCGACCAGGTGCATCAGCCCGAAGGCCAGCGCGAGGGCGAGGCCCACCTGGAACTTGTAGATGTTGCGGAACGGAGCGAGGCTGCCGTCCAGCCAGCCCTGGAAGGTCTCGTGGAAGGGCGCGCCGAACGAACCGGCGTACCCGGCAAGGGTGATGAGTGCGACCGACAGCACGACCAGGACCAGCCAGCGCCGCTCGGGCAGATCGCGGCGGGCGAGCCCGGCTAGACCGAGACCGGCCGCGAGGGCCGAGCAGACGATGACGACGACCGAGGAGGCGACCGTCCAGCCGGCGGGCAGCCAGGCCTCGCCGAAGTTCAGATAGGCGACCCAGTTACCGGCGCCGCGCAGCATCTCCGTGGCCGACATGGTGGCCGTCGTGGTCTGCGAACTCTCGATGTACGGAAGGAAGTTCTCGCCGTAGAAGCCGAGCAGCAGCAGCGGAACGACCCACCAGGCCGTCGCCAGGATCACCCCCGGCACCCACCAGACGATCAGCTTGCGCTGCCGCGGGCCACGCGGGCGGGACAGGAGATACAGGCCAACGGGCAGGAGGGCGGCCAGAGTTGTCGCCGCGTTGACGCCGCCCATGAAGGGGATGAGCAGCGCCGAGCGCAGGGCGGCGATCCGGGCGCTGTAGCGCTCGTTCGTCAGCGGCAGCAGCACCCACGGCAGCATCGCGCCCGGCAGCGCCGCCGCCGAGGTCGAGCCGACGACGATCGTGAACACCGGCCACAGCGCGTACACCACCGCGCCAAGGAGGCGGGAGGGGCGGCTGCCGATGCCGAGCCGTTCGGCCAGCCGCAGCGCACCCCAGAAGGCGACGCTCACGACGAGCGACAGCCACAGGCGCTCGGCCAGCCACACCGGTATGCCCAGCGCGTCGGTCAGCGCGTAGTACGGCAGCATCGGGAAGGCGTAACCGATGTACTGGTCCGCGATTCCGCCGAAGCCGCCGCGATCGTGCCAGAGCTGACCGAGATCGGCCATGAACTGCCAGGGGTCGACCGACACTCCGAGCTTGGTCTCGAAGGTCTGCCGCCCCGGGTCCACGGCCAGGAACAACACGAACACCACGGCCCAGAACCCCAGCAGCCACCTTCGTGACCGCGGCCCCTCAGGGGGGTCGGGCACAGGAGGGAGGGGACGTGTCGGCGCCGGGGGAGGAGCCGACTGGACCGTACTGGTCATTGATACCGCCGGAGGATGAGGAGGAGATTCCAGGTGGCGAACTCGCGCAGCCCCGGCGCCTTCGCGACGGTTTCCGCGAGGAACGGCCAGTAGCGGGAGCGCGCCGAGACGACCGTGACGTCGTCTCTCTCGCGCACCTGCCTGAGGGTGGTTCCGATATGCACGGCGAAGAGGTTCTCGCCGAGGGTGTGTTTGGCGTCCTTGCCGGTACGCCGCTGGTAGCGGGCGCGGGCCCGCTCGGCACCGAAGTAGTGCCAGGGCGCCCACTCGTGGCCGCCCCAGGGGGACAGCCAGTTGGTGAACGACACGTAGATGAGTCCGCCGGGCTTGGTGACGCGGACCATCTCACTGATGAAGGTCTGCGGGTCGGCCACATGCTCGAGGACGTTGGAGGAGAAGCAGACGTCGGCGACGCCGTCCGCGAGTGGCAGCAGATAGCCGTCGGCCACGACGGCGCCCTCGGGCGGCTTCTCGCCGAGTTCTTGTACGTCCGGCTCGAAGAGGTAGGCGTGCGCGCCGCGCCGCCGGAACTCCTCGGTGAAATAGCCGCCCCCGCCACCCACGTCCACGACGGTCCGGCCATTGACCGGACCGTCGTACGCCTCGACCTGGTCGACGGCGTCACGGGCGAGCAGCGAGTAGCAGGCCTCCGGGTCTTCTTGTTCATGGAGGAAGGCGCGGAAGAGGGCGACGGAACGGCGCAGTGAGGGGTCCTTCAGACCCGTCCCCGTACCCCTGCCCGTACGTCTGTCTTTGCCCGTGCCTCTGCCGGAACCCGTGGAAGTGCTCATGGCTGGTAGCTCCTCACCGCCTCCGCCGCCACCGCGCGGAACTGCCGCACGGTCTGGTGCCAGCGGTACTGGGCGGCACGTTCACGGGCTGCCTTGCCCATCAGGGTGCGGCGTTCGGCGGACAGGGCGAGGGTGCACCAGGCCGCCGCGAACGACGACTCGCCGCGGGCCAGCAGACCGGTCTCGCCGTCCACGATGGAGTCCCGCAGACCGGGTACGTCGAAGGAGATGGCCGGAGTCTCCCGGGCGGCGGCCTCGGTCACCACCAGACCCCAGCCCTCGACGGCGGAGGGGTGCAGCAGCATCCAGGAGGCGCAGAGCAGCCGGTGCTTCTCGGCTTCGGAGACATGGCCCTTGAACTCCACGCCGGGGCCCGCGAGTTGCTCCAGGCGCTGCCGTTCGGGCCCGTCGCCGACGATCACCAGACGGCCGCCGGTGACCGGGCGGACCCGCTCCCACAGCCGCAGCAGCAGATCGATGCGCTTGTACTCGACGAGCCGTCCCATCGCGAGGAACAGCGGCTCCGGTGAGCGCTCGGCCCGCGGGCCGGGCTCCTCGACGCCGTTGTGGACGACTCGTATGCGCTCACGCTCGACGCCGATGTCGCGCAGCGCGTGTGCCGTCGACGGGGAGACTGCGACCAGCAGGTTCTTGCGCTGGGCGCCCGCGAGCGCCCAGTGCTCAAGTCTTCGGCCGAGGCGGGCGGCGGGCGCAAGCGGACCGCCGAACCGCATCTTCCACAGATCGGTGTGCACATGGTTGACCAGGCACAGGGTCGGTCCGCGATGCCACAACGGTGCCAGGTACGGCATCCCGTTGCAGACCTCGACCAGCAGATCGCAGTCGCCGACCTGGCGCTGGAACGCCGAACGGACCTTCAGATAGTGGCCGAGGTCGCCCCCGGCCGATACGACTCGGTAGTCGCGGTACGCGGCCGGCCCCCCGCACAGCAGGGTGACCTGGTGGCCGAGCTGGGTCAGGCCCTCGGCGAGCTTGTCGACGAGGAGTTCGGAGCCGCCCGCCGCCGCGTTGCCGAAATCACGGCGGGCGAGGAAGACGATCCGGCGCGGCTGTGGGGAGCGCGCCGGCGTTCGTTGCGCGGTGCGGGGGAAAGCAGCGCGCAGCGAGGAAGGCACGTGCTGGGGCATGGGTGCTCCAACTCGTCTCGGGGTGCGGAACCAGCGTGGGGGATTCGGCGGGTGCGGGGTTTCCGACAAGGTCACGCGGGGCGGATGTGTGGTGGTTGTGGGACCGACTGTGGCGATGGTGTGGGCAGGCTGTGCTTGGGTGGGGGTGGATAGTTTTCGCCCAGCGGTTCGATGCGGCTACTCACCCAGGTGACAAATTCGGGGCTTTATTCCGCTGACGTCTCATCAAATTGTGAGCAGCTGCTGGGACGACTCGGACGTTTCGGGATGCGGACGACCGCGTACCACCAAAACGACCCCCACAAGTGCGAGCAGTCCGCCCGCTCCAGCCGCCCCGATGGGCAACGTCTGTCCCACCAGGCGCAGTTGGCGACTGTCGGCCTTGGCGAGTTTCACTTGCTCCTTCTGTGTGTCCGTGGTGAAGGCGAGGCGCTTGCTGTCCAGCAGAACCGCCGCATCCTCGTCGGAACCCGGCGCCCGCAGCGTCTGACGGATCCCGGTCGCGGCGTAGAGGATCCGGCCCGTGGGCTCGTCGACGACCAGCTCGACGCCGTGGTTGGCGTACCACTCCTCGGCGAGCACCTGGCTGCGCTCGGGCTGGTCCACGAGGGTGCCCGGCACCATCCGGGTGCCGTTCTTGGCGGGCGCCACCTTCGCGGTGAACTGCATGCCCTCGTACCCCTGGATCTTCTTCTTGCCCTGGTAGTTCAATGTGATCGTCGAGCCCAGGGTGCTGTCCCACCAGCGGTAATCGCGCTTCTGCACGTCGAAGGGGAACTTCAGATACGCCTCGCCCTCGATGTACGGCTTCTCCTGGCAGCAGTGGACCGGGGCGTTCGTCTTCCGGTTGGTCACCCAGCGCTCCGTCGTCCAGAGCAGCGCGTCGTGCGGGTCGGCCGCCGGCAGCGACTTCTCGGTGTCGAGGGTCGTGGACACGTCCCAGATCGCCCGCCCGCTCTTCTCACTGTCGGCGACATCGCCACGGACCTGCCGGGTGATCGTGATCTTTTTGTTGTGAACGGTTTCGATCTCGTCCGTGTCGAAATAGCTTCCCGTGCCGGTGAGTATGGTCTTGGAATCGATGTCGATCGGGTTCTGCTTAGCACGCGGCTCGACATACCAGGCGAGCAGGGGGGCCAGGACGAGCAAAAACACGCCCAAACCCAGCAGGACCAGCGACAACGGTGAGGCAGTGCGGCGCATCCGGGCACTCCAGAGGGCTTGTGGTGACCAGGCACAGAGATGTGCGGACACAGTGGTGGGAGGGTGCACAAGCGGTATGGGGCGGGAACCGTAGGCGCACCCTTGACTAAGTGTCAATGCATTGTCGAGACTGTCCCTTGCCGGAAGGGGTCGGCTGGGGCGTATGAATGGGCAGGCAACCGCACAGATTTCTGCCGCGGTTGGCCGGGGTGGGACCGCCATTCAACCCGGTGGGACCACTTTTCGACTGAGAGGGCTGAACTTTCGATGCCCAGACTTCTTGCCGCCCTGCTGACGGTCACCGCCGCCGCCGTACTCGCCGTCGGCGCCGCCGTCGGCATCGTCGCGCTGCTGAACGCGACTCCGGAACAGCCGAACACCCCCCTCATCACGTATGAGACGGCCGGCCAGGAGCGCTGACCATGGCGCTCCGCACCCCGGCGACCACCGGAACCGTCACCGTGCGCTCGGCATGGCGTGACGTACCACGCCTCAAGGTCCGGCAGTTCGCGGCCATCGCCCTGGCCGAGGCGCCCGACCTCGCCGAGGAGATCCTGCGGGAGATCCGCCGCGAGTACCCGCACCTGCCCGTCGTCCTCGACGACTCCGGCGAACCCATGGCGCTGATCGGCATCCGCCGGGCCATCGAGGTCTTCATCCAGCACCTGGAGGCCGCCGAGGGCCGCCCGCGCGTCCACCCCGAGGTCTTCCAGGAGTTCGGCCGCGGCGAGGGACTCAACGGCCGCAGTCTCGACTCGCTCCAGGCGATCTACCGCATGGGAGTACGCCTCGCCTGGCGCCGTTTCGCCGAGATCGGGCAGCGCGTGGAGATCCCACCGCCCGCGATGTACGAACTCGTCGACGCCGGCTACGAGTACCTGGACGGGCTCGTCGACCAGTCCGTACGCGGCTACGCCGAGGCCGCCGCCCGGCAGGCCGGCGAACGGCTCCGCCTCCAGCGCGGGCTCATGGAACTCCTGCTCACCGAGCACCACCGGGGCGACCCGACCGAGGCGTTCGTCGAACGGGCCGCGCGCATCGGCTGGCCGATTCCCGGCAAGGTCGCGGTGGGCGTACTGCTGCGGCCCGCCCGGGAGGCTGTCGCCCCCGCCGTCGGGCAGGGCGTACTGCTGGACATGGAGTGCGAGCAGCCCCGGATGGTGGTGCCCGACCCGGGCGCCGCCGGGCGCCCCGAACTGCTGCGGCGCGCGATGACCGGCTGGGCGGGCGCGATCGGCCCGCCGGTCCCGCTGGCCGACGCGGCGAAGTCGCTGCGCTGGGCCGAGGCGGCGGTACGGCTGATGGAGCGCGGACTGCTCCCCTCCGGGGACGTCCTCTACTGCACGGAGCACACGGAGGCCCTGGTCCTCCTCCAGCCCGAGGAGCTGATCGACGACCTGGCGCTGCGCTCCCTGGCGCCGCTCGCCCATTGCGGGCCCACTCATGGGCGCCGGCTGGCGGAGACGCTGCTGGCGTGGCTGGAGACACGGGGTGGGGCTCCGGAGGTGGCGGCTCGGCTGGGGGTCCATCCGCAGACCGTGCGGTATCGCCTTCGGCAGATTCGGGAGCTGTGGGGGGACGAGATCGACGATCCCGATCGGCGGTTCGAGCTGGAGCTGGTGCTGCGTGCGCAGCGGCTTCGGGGGGAGCTGGGGGATCCTCGGGCTCGGCGGTGAGCTTGGCGCCCCGTAAGGGGCGCGGGGCCGTGACGTTTGCGGCTCCGCCGCGATGGGGGTCCTCCGCTCATGGGGGTCCCCCCGCTCGAGCGAAGCCGAGAGTGGGGGAGCAGCCGAGAGTGGGGGAGCGATCAGCCACAACGGACCCGCAGTTTCAGCGCATCCAGCGGAGCGCAAACGTGTTTTCCCTGCTCAGGGGTCCGTGATTGCCTGCATATTGCCTGGCGAAAGCCACTATGAGTAGCCTGTGTTCGTCATGCCGATCGTCTGTTGAAATATCGAACACTAGGGAGGGGCCGGTCGTGGGACGTCTCGTGCCAGCCGTGACCCGGGCTCTCGACATTCTCGAGCTCTTTCTCGACGGGGACGGAACACTCTCCGCCCCCGACATCGTGCGCAAGCTCCAGCTGCCCCGCACCACCGTGCACGAGCTGGTGACCACGCTCGCCGCTCGCCAGTACATCGTGCAAGTACCGGGCCAGCCCGGACGCTACCGCCTCGGTGTGCGCCCGTATCAGCTCGGCAGCCGGTACGCCGAGCAGCTGGACCTCGCCGCCGAGGGCCAGCAGGTCGCCCGGACCGTCGCGGAGACCTGCGACGAGACGGTGCACGTGGCCATCCTGGAGGGCACCGACGTCATATACATCGCCAAGGTCGACTCCACGCACGCCGTGCGCATGGTGTCCGCCGCCGGGCGCCGCCTCCCCGCGCACTGCACCTCCGTGGGCAAGATGCTGCTCGCCTCGCTCCCCGACTCCGAGCTGACCTCGCGGGTCCCCGAGGACGCCGAGCTCGCCGGGATGACACCGAACAGCATCACCGACCCGGCCGTTCTGCGCGAGGCCCTCGCCGAGATCCGCCGCCGGGGCGTAGCAGTGGAGAGCCGCGAGTCGAACCCCGACGTCAGCTGCGTGGCCGCCCCCGTACGCGACCGCACGGGCCAGGTCGTCGCCGCGCTCTCCATCTCCGTACCGATGATCCGCTGGAGCGACGACCGCCGCGGCGAGCTGGAGCAGCTCGCCATGAAGGGCGCCGCGGACCTGTCGGAGCGGCTCGGACACCGGAGCGTGGCATGACCGTCGAAGTGGCCGTACGTGAATACGCCACCCTGGGCGAGGGCCCGACCTGGGATGCCGAAGCCCAGCGGCTGATCTGGGTCGACATCCTCAGCTCCCGGGTCCACACGTACGAACCGGACTCCGGCCGCCGTACGGTCCTGACGACCGAGCAGCACGTGGGCGCCGCGAAGCCTCGTACGGGCGGCGGTTTGGTGCTCAACCTCCGGGACGGCGTGGCGCTCCTCGGTCCCGACGGCGCCGATGGTCCCGACGGCTTCCGGTGGCTGCACCGGGAAGTCGTCCCCGGCCGCCGCGCCAACGACGCCGCGGTCGCCCCCGACGGTTCGCTGTGGGCGGGCACGATGCGCTACGACGAGGCGCCGGGGGGCGGCACCCTCTCCCGTATCACTGCCGACGGCGCGGTGGAGGTGGTCCTCGACGACGTGGCCGTCAGCAACGGCCTCGGCTGGAGCCCCGACGGCAGCCTGATGTACTACATCGACTCGCCGACCCGCCGCATCGACGTCTTCGACATCGGAGACGACCAACGACCGGTCAACAGGCGCCAGTTGGCGGCCATCGAGGACGGCTCCGGCTTCCCCGACGGCCTCACCGTCGACGCCGAGGGCTGCGTCTGGGTAGCCCTCTGGGACGGCGCCGCCGTCCGCCGCTACACCCCGTCCGGCGACCTGGACCGAGTGATCGAACTCCCCACCCGCCGCCCCACGGCCTGCGCCTTCGCCGGTCCCGACCTGACGGACCTGTACATCACCACGGCCCGCACGGGGCTGGAGGACCCGCATCCGATGTCCGGCTCGGTGCTGGTGGTGCCGGGCGCGGGGAAGGGGCTGGCGCAGCCGGCGTTCGCCGGGTAGCCGCACACTTCACGAAGCGCTTTCCCTGTCCAGCAATGGGATTGGGAAAGCGCTTTCTCGTGAACCCTTGACGCGCAAGCGCTTCGATTCTACGGTCCCGTTCGAAGTAGCGGCCGCCATTCGAAATCCCGGATGGCCAGGCATCTCCGACAGTAAGGCGGGGCATGGGACGACCTGACCTGAATCGCAGGCAACTGCTGGGCGGGATCGGCGGATTAGCGATCGCGGGCAGCTTCGGGTTCGCCGCGCTGGGCACCGGCGCCGATGCGCTGGCCTCCGGCGCGGACACCCGGGTGCGCTACTGGAACCTCTTCAGTGGCGGCGACGGCTACAACATGATCGCGATGCTGAACTCCTTCCGTAAGGACCATCCGGACATCGCGGTGAAGGATTCCACCCTCCAGTGGGGCAGCCCCTTCTACACCAAGCTCGCCATGGCGGCCGCGGGCAACCGCGCACCCGACCTCGGCGTCATGCACATGGGCCGGGTCACCGGATTCTCGCCCGGCCGTCTCCTGGACGCCTGGGACGTCGACCTGCTCGCCAAGTACGGCGTACGCGAGCAGGACTTCAGCCCTCAGCTGTGGAACCGCGGCGTCATCGACGGCAAGCTCTACGCCGTCCCGCTCGACATCCACGTCCAGCTCTGCTTCTACCGCAAGGACGTGCTGAAGAAGGCGGGGCTGCTCGGTGACGACGGCCGGATGGTCCCGGTCACCTCCGCCGACGAGTGGTTCGACGTGCTGAAGGAGGCCAAGGGGGCCACGAAGAAGGGCCTGCAGACCATCGGCTTCTGGAACAGCGACCAGAACTTCCAGTGGTGGTTCTTCCTCGCCTTCTACACCCAGTTCGGCGGCACCTGGTTCAACGACGCCGATACCGAGGTCACCTTCGACACCGACAAGGTCACCCAGGTTCTGGAGTTCCTGCGCCGGCACATCACCGACGGGTACTCCAACCCGAGTTTCGGGGGCCTCGCGAGCGCCGAACAGTTCGTCAACGGCTCCCCCTTCGTCTGGGAGGGCAACTGGTCGGTGCCGGTCTTCGACACGGCGAAAGTCGAGTACGGCGCCACCCCGCTGCCGCCCGTCTTCGGCAAGCCCGCCACCCACGCCGAGTCGCACGCCTTCGTCCTGCCGCACCAGGCCGACCGCGGCGGCCCCGCCAACGAAGGCGCCCACCAACTCGCCGCCTACGTCATCAGGCACGCCCGGCAATGGGCGCTCGGCGGCCACATCCCCGCCTACCGGCCGATCCTGTCCACGGCCGCGTACAAGAAGATGAGCCCGCAGAACGAGTACGTCTCGGCCATGGACCACCAGGCCACCGAACCGAAGGTGTGGTTCGCCGGGTCCACCGGCACCCTCGCCCAGCGCGTCGGTCCCATCGTCGTCTCCTCGACGATGGGCTCCGCCAAGCCGGAGACCGCCGCCCGCCGGATGAAGAGCGAGCTCACCAGACTGCTCGCGACGAAGAACCCCATGGACGGCAAGACGGCCGCGCAGGGAGGTACGGTCGCATGACCACCAGCGCCCAGACCGTCATCCGGCCGGCGCGCGCGAAGACCGCCGCCGACACCGCCACCGTCCGCCGCAAGCAGGGCTTCCAGCACGGCGGCTGGTTCGTCGCCCCGTTCCTCACCCTGTTCGCGCTCTTCGTGATCTGGCCGCTGCTGCGTGGCGTCTACCTCAGCTTCACCGACGCCAACATCTCCGGCGACAGCGCGAACTTCGTCGGCCTCGACAACTACCGCGAGGCCCTCGACGATCCCCTGGTGTGGGACACGCTCGGCCACAGCGCGTACTTCACGCTCCTGGTCGTGCCCTGCATCACGGTCCTCGCCTTCTTCCTCGCGATGCTCGCCCACCACATCGAGCGCGGCAAGTGGCTGTGGCGGCTGTGTTTCTTCGCCCCGTTCCTGCTGCCCTCCACCGTCGCCGCCAACCTGTGGCAGTGGCTGTTCAATCCCGGCACCGGCATGATCAACCACGTCTTCGGCATCGACACACCGTGGCTGACCGACAAGTCGTACGCGATGCTCGCCGTAGTCATCTGCACGCTCTGGTGGACGGTCGGCTTCAGCTTCCTGCTCTACCTCGCCGCGCTCCAGGGCATCCCCGACCACCTCTACGAGGCCGCCAAGCTGGACGGCGCGAACGCCTGGCACCGCATGGTCCACATCACCCTGCCGATGCTGCGCAACATCACCGGGCTCGTCATCGCCCTGCAGATCCTCGCCTCGCTCCAGGTCTTCGACCAGGCCGTCGTGATGATGGACTTCCTTCCCGGCCCCGAGGAATCGACCCGCACCATCGTCCAGTACACCCTCGAACAGGGCTTCACCAGCTACCGCGTGGGCTACGCCTCCGCGATCTCCATCATCTTCTTCGTGATCATCGCGTCCTTCGCCGTCGCGCGGATGTGGCTGCTGCGTAAAGGTGAGGAGGGCGTGCGATGACCGCCACGCAGATCCGGGTCAGTTCCCCGAAGGCCCGCAAGCCCTGGACCCCGAGCCAGATCCTTCTCACCCTGCTCGGCACCGCGGTCTCCGTGGTGTTCATGTCCCCGCTCGCCTGGGCCCTGTTCACCTCCCTCAAGTCCGAGACCGAGGCCGTCGCGGTGCCGACGCACTGGCTGCCGGAGAAGTGGACCGGCCAGGCCTGGAAAGCCATCTTCGAGACCGGCAACATCACCAACTGGTTCGTGAACTCCCTCGTCGTCTCCGTCTGCGTCACCTCCGTCGTTCTGCTGGTCAGCGCCCTCGCCGGATACGGCTTCGCCCGCACCGAGTTCCGCGGCAAGGGCGTCCTGCTGGGCCTGGTCATGGCGGGCCTGATGGTGTCACCCGCGGTCCTCGGCGTCCCCCTGTTCACCACGGTCCAGCAGATGGGGATGGTCGACACCTACTGGGGCATGATCCTGCCGCAGTGCGCGCCCGCCGCGATGGTCTACATCCTCTACAAGTTCTTCCAGGGCATCCCGCGCGAACTGGAGGAGGCGGCCTTCATCGACGGAGCCGGCCGCTGGCGGGTCTTCTTCACCATCGTTCTGCCTCTCTCCCGCCCCTCCCTCGCCGCGGTCGGCATCTTCACGTTCATCGCGTCGTGGAACAACTTCCTCTGGCCCTACATGGTGACCAACAACCCGGACCTGATGACCATGCCCAACGGCATCGCGACGGTCATGAACTCGTACGGCATTCAGTGGGCGCAGCTGATGGCGGGCGGCTTGATGGCCGGACTCCCGCTGATCATCGTGTTCGTCTTCTTCCAGCGCCAGATCGTGGCGGGGGTGGCCCATACGGGCTTGGCAGGGCAGTAACTCTCTTAAGTGGTCGCCCAGTTGAGCCCTCTGTAGTGGGCTCAACTGGGCGACCAGCCACAATGGACCCGCAGCCGCCGGCGAAACGAACCACCCCCCACAGAACGCGCCCCGAGAGGAAAAAATGCACACCGCCCGCTTCACCCTCGACCCCGCCTTCACCGTCGGCGAGGTCAACCCCCGGCTCTTCGGATCCTTCGTCGAACACCTCGGCCGCTGCGTCTACACCGGCATCTACGAACCGGGCCACCCCACCGCCGACGAACACGGCATCCGGACGGACGTCCTGGACCTGGTCCGCGAACTCGGCGCGACAGCCATCCGCTACCCCGGCGGCAACTTCGTATCCGGCTACAAGTGGGAGGACTCGGTAGGCCCCGCGGACGAACGCCCCCGCCGCCTCGACCTCGCCTGGCACTCGACCGAGACCAACCGCTTCGGCCTCTCCGAGTACATCGCCTTCCTCCGCAAGGTCGGCCCCCAGGCCGAGCCCATGATGGCCGTCAACCTCGGCACCCGCGGTGTCGCCGAGGCCCTGGAACTCCAGGAGTACGCCAACCACACCTCCGGCACCGCACTCGCGGAGAAGCGCATCGTCCACGGCGACAAGGACCCCTTCGGCATCAAACTCTGGTGCCTCGGCAACGAGATGGACGGCCCCTGGCAGACGGGCCACAAGACGGCGGAGGAGTACGGCCGTATCGCCGCCGAGACGGCCCGCGCGATGCGCCAGCTCGACCCGACCGTCGAGCTGGTCGCCTGCGGCTCCTCCAGCCAGAGCATGCCGACGTTCGCCGAGTGGGAGGCGACGGTCCTCAAGGAGACGTACGACCTGGTCGACTACATCTCTCTCCACGCCTACTACTGGCCGGAGGACGGTGACCTCGACTCCTTCCTCGCCTCCGCCGTCGACATGGAGTCCTTCATCGACAACGTCGTCGCGACCGCCGACCACGTGGGCGCGAAGCTCAAGTCGAAGAAGCGGATCAACCTCTCCTTCGACGAGTGGAACGTCTGGTACCTGCCCAAGTGGGAGGAGCACGCGAAGACGTTCGAGCAGGACGACTGGCCCGAGGCCCCTCGCCTCCTGGAGGACAACTACAGCGTCATGGACGCGGTCGTCTTCGGCTCACTCCTCATCGCCCTGCTCCGGCACGCGGACCGCGTGACCGTGGCCTGCCTCGCCCAGCTCGTCAACGTCATCGCCCCGATCATGACCGAGCCGGGCGGCCCGGCTTGGCGCCAGACGACGTTCTTCCCGTTCGCGCAGGCCTCGCGCCACGGGCGTGGCCAAGTCCTCGACGTGCGGGTCGACTCACCGACATACGAGACGAAGAAGTACGGGGAAGCGGACCTGCTGCACGCCACGGCGGTGCGGGCGGAGGACGGCTCGGTGACGGTGTTCGCGGTCAACCGCAGCCGTACCGACTCCCTCCCCCTCGAAGTCGCCCTGAACGGCCTGGAGTTGACCACCCTGCTCGAGCACACCGCACTCGCGGACGCCGACCCCGACGCCCGCAACACCCTCGACAACCCGGAACGCGTCACCCCGCACCCCGTGGACGGCACGACACTCCAGGACGGCACGCTGAACGCCGTACTGGAGCCGCTGTCCTGGAACGTGATCCGGCTTCGCTAGTACGTCCACCAGCAGAGTCCCCTCGTACGACGACGTGGGGAGGGCCCTCACCAGCCAACCCTCCCCGCGATCGCCGACGCGCCCTGGCCGGACGTACGCGCTCACGGGCTCATGACCCATCAGGCCCATCAGGCCGTGCCGGCCATCAGACCGTGCCGGCCGCCTCGGCCAGGATTCGGGCCAGCTCGGTGGGCTTGGTGAACATGGGCCAGTGGCCCGAGTCGATGTCGGCGAAGTCGACGTGCTTTGCCCGGGCGAGTTCCGGGACGTCGCCGGAGCCGATCCACTCCCGCGCCTGAGCGGGCGTGAACTCCGGGCACACGACCACGACCGGGACGTCGAACCGCCGCTCGTCCGTCAGCCGCACCACGCCCTTGGCGACGCCTGCGGGCACGGGGATCGCGGCGGCCGCGAACTTTCGCCTGGCCTCGTCGTCGAGGTCGGCGGCGTCCGGCCCTTCAAAGGGGCCCCAGCCCGGGAAGGGCATGACGCCATCTCTCACCTCGAAGAAATCGGCGTACGGCTGACCGTCGAGGGTCGGGAAACCGCCGACGAGGGAGACCTTGGCCAGCCCCTCCGGCCGCAGGTCGGCGGCAAGCCAGGCCAGCGCGCATGCGGCTGAATGCCCCACCACCATGGGCTTACCGGCCGCCGCGTCCACCGCGGCGAGCACCGCCGCCACCTGATCGTCGAGCGTGGCGGACGCGCCACCGTCCCCCTGTCCCGGCAGATTGACCGGCACCGGCCGATGGCCGAGCGATTCCAGTTCAGACGCGACGCTGCCCCACGCGGATCCGTCCAGCCACAGGCCGCCAATGAGCAGGATGTCCACGGTCAGTTCCCCTTCTTCAGCTCGATGGCCCTCACCTTGAAGTGCTCTCCTCCCTTCGCAAGCTCAGGAAGGAGATTCCTGTCTACCTTGCGGCGGCGGGTTTGGCGCCACGGGTGCGCCTGACGACTGCCCTCCCGGCAGCCGGGATCGCCACGAGGCCGATCCGGTACAGGTGCAAGACGTTCCGAGCTGCGTTGTGGTCGGCGTTGCCTTCCCATCCGCAGTCGGGGTTCTTGCATACGAACGTGGCCTGGTCCTCCCGGCTGCCGCGCGTGATGAAGCCGCAGGGTCCGCCATCACCAGGAACCCACCACCGGTGTACTGGTCCAGCCTGCGCCCACCGAGCGTCTCGACCCGCTGCTGCTCGGCGGCGGGATCGGGAGAGGCGATGTCGAAGTGCATCCGGTTCTTGCCCAACTTGGGTTCGGCGGTTTGCTGAAAACCAAGCCCCAGACCGTTCTCCCGCCGCAGCCAGACATACGGACCCATACGGCCCACGACCGGCCTGCCGAGCAACTCGGACCAGAACGCGGCGAGCCGCTCGGGTTCTGCGGCATCGACGATGAGGGCATTGATCTGCATAGATGAGTCCGCCACGCCGCGATCCTCTCAAGCGGGCCCGGAGCCGCTCAGTAGCGGCTCTGACGAGGGGGACGGGCACGTGCTTCACATACGACAGAGGCGGGGCGCCCGTTGCGGATCATGGAGTTCGGGGTGCCCTGCGGTGCGTGGACGAATCCCGCCGTGTGGCCGGTGGGTGCGGCGCCGTGGTTTCCGCGGGCGTGGCCGACTTCGGCAGGTCCGGTGTTGAGTCCCGCAGACTGCCGAGCGCCAGGACCGTCATCGCCACCGCGGCTCCCGCCGCCACCCCGAAGCCGCCGTGCGCACCGCCCGCGTCCACCACCCGCCCCGCGACCGCCGCGGCGCCCGCTGATCCTGCCGCGCTTGCGGAGTTGCCCCAGGTGAACGCCTGGGTGAGGACGGCGCGCGGGACCGACGACTCGGTGAGGACGGAGGTGAGGATCAGGAGGACCGGGATGGCGAGTCCGGTCAGGGCGAGGGTGGCGCCGACCGCGAGGGGCGCGTCGAGGAAGGTCAGCGGGAGGCTCGTGAGGGTGAGGCAGGCGGCTGCTGCTGCCTGGTGGCGCCGGGGTGAGCCGCCGGGGCGCCATGCTCCGTAGGCCCAACCGCCCACCAGGTTGGTGCAGTTGGAGGCGAAATAGAGCAGCGCTGCCGCGTCCGGCGTGCCGCGTGAGACGGCGTACGCGGCGACGGACACCTGCATCGCGCCGAAGAACACCCCGAGCGCGAGGCCGAGCGCGACCTGCCGCAGGAATGCGGAGCGGAGCAGCGCGCGTCCGGCGTGCCGGCGTTCGGCGCGGCCGATGAGGGGCGGCATGGTGCGGCGCTGGGCGGCGAGGGCGAGCCCGCCGCCGACGACGAGCGCGGCGGCGAGCAGCACCCCGGCGCCCGGGCGGCCCGCCGCACCGAGAACGCTCACCAGGGCCGGGCCGGCCAGGTAGGACACGCCGTTGGCGAGGGCCTCCAGGGCGAAGGCGGTGGGCAGCGCGGCAGCCCGTTCGCCGGACAGCAGGGCGGACCAGCGAGCGGCGGACAGGGCACCGAGCTGGGGCAGCGTTGCCCCGACGAGCACCCCGGCGACGAGGTCCGGAACGGCGCCGGCGAGCAGCAGCGCCACGGCCCCGGCATGCGCGCCCAGCGCGCAGGGAAGCACCCGCGCCTGCCCGAACCGGTCGACAAGGCGCCCTATCTGGGGCCCGGCGACGGCGTCCGCGACAGCGAACCCGCCGGTGACGAGACCCGCGGCGGCATACGACCCGGTGCGCGCGTGCACCAGCCAGACGATGCCGATCCCCGTCATGGCGATGCCCAGACGCCCGACAGCGGCGGGAAAGAAGAAGGCCGCGGCACCCGAAGTGCGCAGCAGGGTGCGATAGTTCGCCGAAGCCGAAGGCACGACGCGTCCCTTTCGCCGCCCGGCGGGACGCGCCACACGGGGTCGTCGGCGTCCGGATGTGCCGACCCGTGGCTGCACCTGAAGTCGTCCAGTGGTGACGTGGAGCGGGGACGCGCACCCCACGCCGACTCCGTCACCGGGCAGATGTCATGCGGTAGTTGATGACGTCTTCGAGCATAGAGCGGCTGCGCGCAACAGGCCACGAGGCCCGCGCTCCACTCGCCGACGGCGGACCAGGGCGGCCCCGGCCGCCTGTGGGACGAACTGGAGCGGATCCGTCACCGGCTCAATCGCGAGGGCGGTTTGCCGGGTCATCGCCCGGCCGCACCGCGACGAACACGAACTCCAGGCCCGGCCGATCGGGCGCATCCCGCACGTCCTCCACCACATACCCGTGTGCGGCCAACTCCGCCTCGACTTCCTCCCGTTCGCGGAATCGAAGCGTCGAGTCCGACGTCAGTACCTGCCCGTCCGCGGCGAAGACATAAGTCCCGCGGAACGTCACCAGCGGCCCACTGACGTCGATCAGGTCCAGCCAATGCTCCACCGCGCCGACGCCCGGAATCTCCGTAACGCCGTACCTGGCTTCCCGGTTCCACGTCTCCCAGGCGCGCTTCGCGGGATCCCGGGTCTCGAACACGAAACGCCCGCCCGGCCGCAGCGCTGCGTAGACGCCGCGCAGGGTGTCCTGCCAGACCCGCGGGTCGACGACGGCCTGGGCAGCGTTGCCTGTCATCGTCGCGAAGTCAACTTGCAACGGGGGAAGCGCTGTTGCATCGCCATGGATCCAGCGCACCCGGTCGGCGCCTGGCTTGGCCCGGGCCACTTCGAGGGACGCCGCGGCAGGATCCACACCGACCACCTCGACCCCGCGATCGGCCAGCAGAAGCGCGAAGACGCCCGTCCCGCAACCGACATCCAGCACACGACGCGCTCCGAACTCCTCCACGACACCCACGTACGCATCGAGATCGCGGCGATCGGAATCGAGCACGTCGTAGATCGCGGCGAGCCGCGGATGCACGAACAACTCGTCAGCCATGCGCCCGAACGTATCCGGAGACGACACTCAACGGCTGCTCATTTTCGCCTGAGCTGATCCGTGAGCAACTCAGCCAGTCCGTCGGCGAATTCGGTGAGCCGGTGCAATTGTGGTCCACTGCGGGCGATACGTAATCCGTGACGGCGGCCGTGGAACGCGGCCGCGGAGATCAGCCTGGACGGCGTAGAACTGGGCCCATTCCCGCGATCGCGTACCGCGAGTCCGGAGGCGTCGGGCGATGCGCCCGCACTGCCACGGGGATTCGCCAACAGCATCCTCTACTCGCGGGGCAGAGGTGGCCGGTTCGCCGGGGAGGCCACGATCTCCGCGCGCAGTTCCCGGGCTGCGGCGGCGATGCGCTTGCGGCTGCTCATCAGGGCCCGTCAGTGGTGCGGGGTGGCGACGGCGGCGAGTTCCGTACCGGGGCGGACGGTGAGTCCGTTCATGCCGTAGATGATCTTTCCGGTGGCGGTGGCGGTGACCTTGTGCTCGGTGCCGTCGATCGGGTCGATGATGCGGCCGATGGTCTGTCCCTCGGTCACCTCGTCGCCGGTGACCGCGTCCGGGTACCACAGACCGGTGACCTGGGACGCGGCCTCGCCCGTCCAGATCCAGTCGCGCGGCTGCACGGTCGCCGGCTTGACGTGCTCCGACGCCTCGATGACACCGAGGTGGTGCAGGAGCCGGTACAGCGCGTCGAGCAGCCTGCACACGGTGGCGGAGTCGCGGTCGCCGAGCTTTCCGGTCTCGACGAGGATCGCGGGGACACCCTGCCGGTTCGCCGCGGCGTGGCTGTTGCCGCCGTCCGGGCTGGTGCCGAAGATGACTCGCTCGTATCCGACCGCGTGGGCCATTCCCCTGTTCTTCGCATCCAGCTCGTCGTCGCCGGTCAGGCGGTAGCCGACGAAGTCGAGCAAATGCTGGTCGATGCCGCCGCTGTGCAGGTCCACGTAGGCATCGGCGCCGTCGATCAGGTTCTCGAACAGCCAGGCCGCCATGCGGTCGGTGGGGCCGCCGTCCTTGTCGCCGGGGAAGACGCGGTTGATGTTGACGCCGTCCAGCGGGGAGATGTTGAGCCTGCCGCCGTAGACGGCCGGCGGATTGGCCACGGGGCAGATCACCACCTGGCCGGCGGCCTCGTCCGGTTCCAGCAGTCCGGCCAGGCGGGTGGCCGCGTCGACGCCGATGAACTCGCCGCCGTGGACGCCACCGGTGATCACGACCCGGGGGCCGGGACGGGTGCCGTTGACGAGGACCAGGGGCACCTCCGCCGTCGTGGTGCCGAGGTCGGCGGGCAGGCTTCCGCGGGTCTTCTGGCCGGGCCCGGCCCTCAGCGGGCCGATGGTCAGCGTCATGGCTTTCCTCGTTCGGGCTCAGGCCGCGGTGCGGCCGTTTGTGGTGATGAAGTCGATCGGCTGGGAGGCGCGGCCCTCCAGGGCTTGCCCGCTTCAGGGCTGAACGGCCGAGCGCAGTTCGGGCAGGGTCAGGACATCGTCCAGCGCGTCGACGTAGAGATCCACGTGCTCGCGGCGGAAGGTCATGGGCGGTTTGATCTTCAGTACGTTGTCGTGCACGCCATTGGGGAAGACGATGACGCCTCGCTCCTTCATGAGCTCGGTGACCATGAAGGCCGGCTCAGTGGCCGGCATTTTGGTGGTGCGGTTGCGGACCAGTTCGACGCCGAGGTAGAGCCCTTCTGCCCGCACGTCACCGATGAGCGGTTGGCGCTGCTGGAGCTCGCGCAGCGACTGGGCGAAGTACCCGCCCACGCTCACGGCGTTCTCCCGCAGTCCGTCCTGTTCGACGATGTCGAGCACGGCCTCGCCGATCGCGCAGGAGACCGGGTTGCCGCCGAAGGTGTTGAAGTACTTCATGCCCGTGTCGAACGCGTCGGCGATCTCCCGAGTCGTGACCAGCGCCGCGAGGGGATGCCCGTTTCCGAGCGGCTTGCCCATCGTGACGATGTCCGGGACTACCCCCTGGAGCTCGAAACCCCACCAAGGCCCGAGTCGTCCGACGCCGACCTGGACCTCGTCGGAGATGCACAGGGCGCCCGCCCGCCTGGCAGCGGTGAACACGCCATCGAGGTAGCCGTCGGGGAACACGATGTTCCCACCCGATCCCATCAGGGACTCGGCGATGAAGGCGGCTGGGGGTCGGCCGTCGGCCGTGATCCGCTCGATGACAGCCGCGGCGTCGCGCGCGTACTTGGCTCCGGCGTCCGCGTCGTCGTACCCGTAGGTGCTGCGGTAGCGGTCCGGGACGACGACCTCGTGGGTGGTCGCGGGTGCGCCGGCGCCGCCGGGGCCCTTGTAACGGTTCGGGCTGATCCCGGTCACCACGCCGGTGTTTCCGTGGTACGCGCCGTCGATGTTGACGATGTGCTGACGGCCTGTCACCTGGCGGGCGATCCGCAGCGCCAGGTCGTTTGCCTCGCTGCCCGTGCACACGAGGAAGACGACCTCGAGCGGGTCGGGCAGCGTGGCCACCAGCTTCTGCACGTAACTGGCGATCTGCGGGTAGACGAAACGGCTGTTGGTGTTGAGCTTGTGCAGCTGTCGGGTGGCGGCGGCCGTCACCCGTGGCTCGGCATGGCCGACGTGGGTGACGTTGTTCAGCGAGTCCAGATAGGCCAGGCCGTCCTCGTCGTGGAACCACACGTCCCGCCCACGCACCAGGTTCATCGGGTTGCGGTAGTAGTTGCGCTGGGAGCGAGCGATGTGGCGACGGCGCACCGAGACGACGTCGTCGATGGTGGGGACCGCGGCGGGGGATTCGGTGAGCCCGAAGAGCCGGGCGGGGTCGGGTGACAGGTGGCTCCACACCTGCCGTGCGGAGGGCGGCACGGTACGAGGCGGCGGCCACGCGGCCATCCGTGCGGTGCGGTGGATCTGCACCTGGACGCAGGGCCCGAGCGGGTCCGTCTCATCGCTCGCGCCGGCGCGTCCCAGCGGCGCCCCGGCCGGGACGCTCGCCGCAACGGGCGGCGAGTCGTCGAGTCCCCACCAGCACGTCCAGAACCCCAGCCCCTCGACCGCATGTCGCAGCACCAACGGCATACCGGCGCCACCGCGGGCCTCGACGACGCCGGACAGCGGGCTGGCAACCTCCTCGGCGTCTGCCACGATCAGCGAGCCGCCGACCTGAACCGTCGCGGGCTCGTCGGCTCCTGGGCGGCGTCGGCCCCCCAGGAGCAGCGATGCGCTGAGGTGGGGCACGTAGCCCCTCCGCCGCCGTCCGTCGAGGACGTCGTCGATGCTCGCGCGCACCGCCCTCGCTTCGTGCCAGTCGACTTCGTCGTAGAGATCACTGGCCGGTCGCAGGTCGAGCAGCTGCGGGGCCGGTGCGTGCGGGGCGCCGTCTCGGGCCGCCTCTGCCAGGACCTCTTCCAAACCCCGCTGCTCCCGCGTCCGCGGGAGCCCACACGCGACCCGGAACGTCGCCTCGGCGACGTCGGGGCAGACCTCGGCCACCTGCGCGATCGCCGGCCAGGTGTGTTGCACGCGGGCCCGCCCGTACGGCGTGCCGCTCTCGGCGACCCGGCGCGTCCACGTCACGGCGTTCATGCACAGCCGGGCGGCCGCCAACGGATAGACAGCCGCCAGTTCCTCAGCCGTGAGGGGAAGCACCGAGTGGAAGCCGGCCACGACTTCGGCCGCCGCAGCTAGCGGGTCGGCCTTGCGGACCATGGCGTAGCCCGCCGCGATCGCCACCTCTGCCGCGCGCACACTGTAGAGCGAGTCGCCCAGGTCGACGATGCCCGAGATCCGCAGCACCCCGTCCTCGTCGGCGTCGGCCAGAACGTTGGCGTCGTTGAGATCCTGGTGTACGACGCTCCGCGGCAGTCGGTCCCATGCCGGCAGGAGATCGTCGTACCAGCCCATGATCGTGCGCACCGACTCCCGCCGGTCCGCGTCCTGTACGGCGTGCAACGACGCCTCGACGATCTCGGCGGCCCGGCGCATGTCCCAGTCGTGCGGTTCCAAGCCCACCGGTGGCTCCATGCTGGAGAGTCCGAGGCTCAGCCGCCCAGCGGCTTCTCCCAGCTGACGCAGTAGCGCCGCGGGGTGGTCGTCGAGATCCGCCAGGACCCGGCCCTCGATCCAGCTCATCACGCGGACCACGTGTGTTCGGCCCTCGTGGACGACGTCGGCAAGGCACTTCCCCTCGCGTGTCGGGACCAGTCGTGGCACCGGAAGGTCGGGAACGGTGGACGCCAGATGCTGGAGGAGTGAGTTCTGCCAGAGGACGTCGGCTGAGTCCGGCTGCGCGCGGGTG
>NZ_JAAKZX010000077.1 GCF_011045025.1 Streptomyces ureilyticus | reverse complement strand
CCCCCGAACCCGTCCCCACCGGTGCTCCCTGCCGCCGGGCCCGAGGGCGCGCTAAGGTGCCGACCAAGGGACGTTACTGATCAGTAAGGGGATCGGCCATGCAGCTCGGGATCAACCTCGGCTACTGGGGCGCCGGAATGGACGCAGACAATCTCGCCGTGGCCCAGGAGGCAGACCGCCTCGGCTACGCGGTCTGCTGGGCCGCCGAGGCGTACGGCTCGGACGCGGCCACCGTGCTCACCTGGGTCGCCGCCAAGACCGAGCGCATCGACGTCGGCTCGGCCATCTTCCAGATCCCGGCCCGGCAGCCCGCGATGACGGCGATGACCGCCGCGACCCTCGACTCGCTGTCCGGCGGCCGTTTCCGTCTCGGCCTCGGCGTCTCCGGACCGCAGGTCTCCGAGGGCTGGTACGGCGTCAAGTTCGACAAGCCGCTGGCCCGCACCCGCGAGTACGTCGAGATCATCCGCAAGGCGATGACCCGCGAGCGTCTGTCGTACGAGGGCGAGCACTGGACGCTGCCGCTGCCGGACGGCCCGGGCAAGCCCATCAAGCTGACCGTGCACCCGCAGCGCGAGCACATCCCGCTCTACATCGCGGCGATCGGCCCCAAGAACCTGGAGCAGACCGGCGAGATCGCCGACGGCGCCCTGCTGATCTTCCCCTCCGCCGAACACCTGGAGGAGACCGCGCTCCGACACCTGCGCGCGGGACGCGAGAAGGCCGGCCTGACGATGGACGGCTTCGACGTCTGCCCGACGCTGCCGATCGCCCTCGGCGACGACAAGGACGTGGCCACGCTCGCCGACACCTTCCGCCCGTACACCGCGCTGTACGTCGGTGGCATGGGCAGCCGCAAGCAGAACTTCTACAACCAGCTTGCCCAGCGCATGGGCTACGAGAAGGAAGCCGCCGAGATCCAGGACAAGTACCTGTCCGGCGACAAGCAGGGCGCCGCGTCCGCCGTACCGCACGACCTGATCGACAAGACGACCCTGCTGGGCTCAGTCGACCGGATCGCGGACCGGATGAAGTCCTATGCCGAAGCCGGAGTCACCACCCTGACCCTCGCCCCTGCGGGCTTCACCCTCGACGAGCGCCTCGCCTCGCTCCGGGCCGGCACGGAGGCTCTCGAACGCGCCGGGCTGTGACACCGGCCGGAGTGTGACTCCGGATCGGCCAGGGGAGTTTTCGCGGCCGTGGTGGGGGCTCGGGGGTCTTCCCCGCCACGGCCGTCACGGGGAACAACGCGGCGACGGGGCCTGTGGTTACGCGTCGCGGAGGCCCCGGGCGTCCTTCGTTCGGCGGATTTGTCCGACACAGGTGTTGCCGCGCCCCTGACGGCGCATTTGACTCGTTCTTTGCGGAGTTCTGGGAGTTCTGCAGAGAAGGGGCAGTGATGCTTTCGGCCAAGAGTCTGTTCCAGGAGATCCTCGACAACGACGAGTCGTTCCAGCTCTTCTGTTCCATCGCCGCCAGCGGGGAGTCACAAGGAGGCTGGGAGAACGCGCGCATCGCGGCTCTCGTACCGGAGAGCGAGCGCGCGCTCGCACCCAAGATCACCCGCCATGGCGCCGACGAGGACAAGCACGGGCGCATCTTCAACGCCCTCATGAAGAAGCGCGGCCTCGAACCCGTCGAGATCCCGCCCGCCACCGACTACACCATGCTCCTGGAGAACAACGGCATCGGCCTCGCCCACGAGAAGCTCAAGGGCGACCAGGCGCTCACCGTCGAAGACATCGTCACCTACCTCGCGCACAGCAGGGTCACCGAACAGCGCGCCTCCGAGGAGATGGAGCTCCTCCGCAAGCACTTCGCCGACCATCCCGACCTCGGCCGGGCCGTCAAGATGATCTCCAACGACGAGGACAACCACCTGGCGTACTGCCACGAGGAACTGCTGCGCTTCGCGGCGGCGGGCCACGGCCGGATGATCCAGCGCACCCTGCGCGAGTGCGCGCTCGCCGAGATCCGCATCTACCGGGACGTCAGTCTCGCCGTGATGGCCGGCATGGGGCGCATCCTCGGCTGGTCGAAGGCCAAGTCCGGCGTCCTCGCCGCGGGCATCCACGCCGTCTACCTGTACGAGCGGCTCGGCGGCTGGCGCCGCATGGTCTCCCTGACGATGCCGGAGCGCCGCGACGCCCTGGGAGGACCGGCTTCGGCAGCACCCGAGTTCGTGTAACGGCGTCATCCACGCGCGCGTGCCGCCCGTACACAACGCCCCTACAGGGCACGAGTACGAGGGCACGCGCGCGTGGAGCCCGACAGGCGACCCTGCGGAACTCCCGTACTTCCTTCCGGACCGGAGGCACATCCCGGCCGCGGCTTACGCTGGAGCGCATGCCCACGTTGATCCTTGTCCGGCACGGACGTTCCACCGCCAACACCGCGGGACTGCTCGCCGGCTGGACGCCCGGCGTCGCCCTCGACGAGCGCGGCGCCGAACAGGCCGCCGCGCTGCCCGGGCGGCTCGCCCGGCTGCCGATATCCGAGGTCGTCACCAGCCCCCTGCAGCGCTGCCAGGAGACCCTGCGGCCGCTCCTCGACGCCCGGCCCGAACTGTCCGCGCACACCGACGAGCGCATCGGGGAGTGCCACTACGGCGACTGGTCGGGCCGCAAGCTCGCCGAGCTGATGGACGAACCGCTGATGCAGGTCGTACAGACGCATCCGTCCGCCGCGGCGTTCCCCGGCGGCGAGTCGATGCGGGCGATGCAGACCCGGGCCGCCGAAGCCGTACGCGAGTGGAACGCGCGCGTGGAGCGCGATCACGGCGCCGACGCCGTGTACCTCATGTGCTCCCACGGCGACGTCATCAAGTCCCTCGTCGCGGACGCACTGGGGCTTCATCTGGACCTCTTCCAGCGGATTTCCGTAGAACCCTGTTCCATCACCGCGATCAACTACACACGACTGCGGCCGTTCCTCGTACGCCTCGGGGACACCGGCGATCTGACCTCCCTCGCGCCGCGCGAGGAGGCCTCGGGCGGTGACGCCACGGTGGGTGGCAGTGCGGGCGCACCGTGATCGTCGGCCGCAGTAGGGTGAAGCGGTCGAAGCAGCGCAGCAGTTGTCAGCAGCAGACGCAGTCGATGGCAGAAGCACTCGATCCAATGGAGACAGGACGTGTCCCGTCAGGTGTTCCTCTACGACCCACCGGACCGTTTCGTGACCGGTACGGTCGGGCTGCCCGGGCGCCGTACCTTCTTCCTGCAGGCCACCGCCGGGCCCCGGGTGACCAGCGTGGCTCTGGAGAAGACGCAGGTGGCGGCGCTCGCCGAGCGGATGGACGAGCTTCTCGACGAGGTCGTACGACGTACGGGAGGCAGTGCGGCCGTCCCGGCGGTGGCCCCGACGGAAGTCTCGGACACCGAACCTCTTGAGACTCCCGTGGAGGAGGAGTTCCGGGTCGGCACCATGGCGCTGGCCTGGGACGGTGACGAGCAGCGCATGATCGTCGAGGCGCAGGCGCTCGTCGAGCTGGACGCAGACTCCGAGGAGGACCTCGCCGCCGCTGAGGAGCGGCTCCTCCAGGACGAGGAGAACGGCCCGCCGATGCTCCGGGTCCGCCTCACCGGCGCACAGGCCAGGGCCTTCGCCAAGCGCGCCCTCGACGTCGTCAACGCGGGACGGCCGCCCTGCCCGCTGTGCAGCCTCCCGCTCGATCCGGAAGGACACGTATGTCCGCGCCAGAACGGATACCGCCGCGAGGCATGAGCACGGCCGAGCTGCTCGCCGAGGGCGAGCTGACGGTGCGCGGCCAGGTGCGTGAGGCCTCCAACGCGGTGCTCCTGTGCGATGTGACGTACGAGGACCGCACCGAGTCCTGCGTCTACAAGCCGGTCGCCGGCGAGCGCCCGTTGTGGGACTTCACCGACGGCACCCTCGCCCAGCGGGAGGTCGCCGCCTACGAGGTGTCCGAGGCGACCGGCTGGGAGCTCGTCCCCGCCACCGTGCTGCGCGACGGGCCGTACGGCGAGGGCATGTGCCAGCAGTGGATCGAGCCGGTGCCCGGCGCCGAGCTGCTCGCGCTGGTCGACGGCGAGGAGCCCGGCGAGGGCTGGAAGGCCGTCGGGTTCGCCGAGGTCGGCCAGGGGCGTACGGCGCTGCTCGTGCACGCCGACGACGAGCGGCTGCGCAGGCTCGCCGTGCTCGACGCCGTGATCAACAACGCCGACCGCAAGGGCGGGCATCTGCTGCCCACCGCCGAGGGACGGCTGTACGGCATCGACCACGGAGTGACCTTCAACACCGAGAACAAGCTGCGCACGCTGCTGTGGGGCTGGGCGGGGGAGAAGCTCACCGCTGAGGCCGTCGACGTCCTCGCAGGGCTCAAGGAGGCCCTCGACGGTGCGCTGGGGCTGCGGCTTGCTGAGCTCATCACACCGGTCGAACTGGACGCCACGCGCGCGCGTGTCACCGATCTGCTCACCTCGGGGCGGCACCCGGAGCCCTCGGGGGAGTGGCCGGCGATCCCGTGGCCGCCCGTGTAGCAGCGCGACGCACGCGGCAGCCCCGTACGCAAGAGGGCCCTCCCGGCCACCAGGGCCGATGCGGTTCGTATACGGAAGATGCGTCCGGTTAGGCTCGAGACATGTATGCCTGGCCCGCTTCTGAGGTCCCCGCCCTGCCTGGACAGGGCCGCGACCTCCGGATCCACGACACCGCGACCGGGGGTCTGATCACCCTCGATCCCGGACCTGTCGCCCGTATCTACGTCTGCGGCATCACTCCGTACGACGCGACCCACATCGGTCACGCGGCGACCTACAACGCGTTCGACCTCGTTCAGCGCGTGTGGCTCGACACCAAGCGGCAGGTTCACTACGTCCAGAACGTGACGGACATCGACGATCCGCTTCTCGAGCGCGCCGCCCGGGACGACGTCGACTGGGCGGCGCTCGCCGAGAAGGAGACCGCCCTCTTCCGCGAGGACATGACCGCCCTGCGAATGCTGCCGCCGAAGCAGTACATCGGCGCCGTCGAGGCGATACCCGGGATCGTCCCGCTCGTCGAGCGGCTGCGCGACGCCGGAGCCGCGTACGAACTCGAGGGCGACGTCTACTTCTCCGTGGAGGCGGACCCGCACTTCGGGAAGGTGTCCGGGCTGGACGCCGCCGCGATGCGGCTGCTGTCCGCCGAGCGCGGCGGCGACCCGGAGCGGCCCGGCAAGAAGAACCCGCTCGACCCGATGCTGTGGATGGCCGCCCGGGAGGGCGAGCCAAGCTGGGACGGCGGTTCGCTCGGCCGGGGCCGGCCCGGCTGGCACATCGAGTGTGTCGCGATCGCCCTCGACCACCTGGGCATGGGCTTCGAAATCCAGGGCGGCGGCTCCGATCTCGCCTTCCCGCACCACGAGATGGGCGCCTCCCACGCGCAGGCGCTGACCGGGGAGTTCCCCTTCGCGCAGGCCTACGTGCACGCGGGCATGGTCGCGCTCGACGGCGAGAAGATGTCGAAGTCCAAGGGCAACCTGGTCTTCGTGTCGAAGCTGCGGCGCGACGGAGTCCACCCGGCGGCCATCCGGCTCGCCCTGCTCTCGCACCACTACCGGGCCGACTGGGAGTGGACCGACCAGGTCCTTCAGGACGCCCTCGCGCGGCTGGAGCGCTGGCGGGCCGCCGTGTCGCGGCCCGACGGACCGCCCGCCGACGCGCTCGTCGAGGAGATTCGCGAGGCCCTCGCGAACGACCTGGACGCGCCGGCCGCGCTCACCGCAGTCGACCGCTGGGCCGCCCTGCAGAAGGAACAGGGCGGCAGCGACGAGGGCGCCCCCGGTGTCGTATCGCGTGCCGTGGACGCGCTCCTAGGGGTGGCCCTGTAAAGAGGGCTTTCGGAAGCAACCAAGGGCGGTGCGTCGCGTACGCACCGCCCTTGTGGTTCCGCTCTTACGGTTCAGTCCTCCGACGAGTCGTCAGCTGAGCCCTCGTCATCGGCCCCCGGGCGCTGCGGCTTCGGTGGCCGGGGACGGCCGCCCGGGTTGTCCCTCAGGAAGGGGGCGGGGTCGCCGCTCTCCGTGGCATGACCGCCGGCCTGGCCCGCCGCCGGGCCACCGCCGTCCCGCCGCCGCAGATAGCGCTCGAACTCGCGGGCGATCGCGTCGCCCGATGCCTCGGGAAGCTCGGCGGTGTCCCGGGCCTCCTCCAGCGACTGCACGTACTCGGCGACCTCGCTGTCCTCCGCGGCCAGCTGGTCCACGCCCAACTGCCAGGCCCGCGCGTCCTCGGGCAGCTCGCCCAGCGGGATACGCATGTCGATGAGGTCCTCCAGGCGGTTGAGGAGGGCCAGCGTCGCTTTCGGGTTCGGCGGCTGCGAGACGTAGTGCGGCACGGCCGCCCACAAGGAGACCGCCGGTACGCCCGCGTGCGTGCACGCCTCCTGGAGGATGCCGACGATGCCCGTCGGGCCTTCGTACTTGGTCTCCTCCAGGTCCATGGTGCGGGCCAGGTCCGCGTCGGACGTGACGCCGCTGACCGGGACGGGACGCGTATGCGGGGTGTCGCCGAGCAGGGCGCCCAGGATCACCACCAGTTCCACACCCAGCTCATGGGCGAAGCCCAGGATCTCGTTGCAGAACGAGCGCCAGCGCATGGACGGTTCGATGCCGCGGACCAGGACCAGGTCACGCGGCTTCTCGCCCCCGACCCGGACCACGGAGAGCCGGGTCGTCGGCCAGGTGATCTTGCGTACGCCGCCGTCCAGCCACACCGTGGGCCGGTTGACCTGGAAGTCGTAGTAGTCCTCGGCGTCGAGCGCCGCGAAGACCTCGCCCTTCCACTCCCTGTCGAGATGCGCGACCGCGGTGGAGGCGGCGTCGCCGGCGTCGTTCCAGCCTTCGAACGCGGCCACCATGACCGGGTCGACCAGCTCGGGAACCCCCTCGAGCTCGATCACCCAGCGCCTCCTTCCGACGTGCCCTCACGTACGCCCCAACCTTACGGCGTGCGTGCAGGGCGCCCGCAGCCCCCTTGCATGGGGGAGTGACGCATCACTGCCCCGTTCGCCACCCCGGAACACCCCACAGTCATCCGAGCTGTTTCCGACCTCGGCCTCTGATCAATTTCAAACGTTGCGCCCAGACACTGTCCGGTGTCGGCGCTATACATCGGATGACCGTGTCCGACGCGGTCACGTGGCTGGCTGGGCTCGCCCGTACGACCCGTACTGGATCGAGGAGCCCACCAGCCCGACGACGGCCTGGGGCACACGGGCGTGCGCGCTGCTCAGCCCGTCCCGGTCGCTACCGGCGAGCGCGTCGCCAACCGCGTCATCCTCAAGCAGCTTCTCCAGGCAGGCGCCGTCGACTTCGTGCAGCCGTCTCGGGCAGCCGCGAGAACCGGGTCATCGAGTACGTCGACCACTTCCACGAGCAATTCACCGACCCGGCGGTCGTCGTGGCACCGGCCGCTGTCTGACGCCGAGCTCGCCGGGGTTCTCGGCCCGCGGATGCGCCCCGAGTCGATCGCCGAGCACACCTGTCCGGACGGGCGCGTCTGGCAGACTTCGAAGCATCCTTCACAAAAGAGTGAGCCCCGATGAGACTGCGTACGACAACCGCCCTCGCCTGCGCCGCACAACTGACCTGTTCGCGGCAGCGGTGATCGGCGGCATCAGCCTGAAGGGCAGCCGCGGCACCCTCTTCGGCGCCCTCACCGGCGTACTGACCCGCAACTCGTCGTGAACGTCATGACGTTGGGCGGCGTGCCCGCCCTGTGGAACCAGTTCCTCAACGGGGCGATCACCATCGTGGCATCGGTGATCTCCCGGTTCGGCGAGCGGCGAGAAGCAGGACTGAGCCGCCTACGGCGAAGCGGTGACCCGGGTGCCGTCGTCGGACGGCTCGGCGGCCGAGGCGAGTCGTTGCTGCATGCGCAGATGACGGAACTCGTAGTGCGCGCCGGACTGCCGCAACACCCCTCTGCGGTGCGCTTCGTCGAGGAACGTCATGATCCGCCACGGCAGCCGCCCCGTCGTGGCCAGCCAGACCCGGGCGACGGCCAATTGGCCCCAAGCGGTGAGTGCGAGCGCGGCGGTGCCCATGGGCACCCACATCTGCGCGGCGACATGGTCGAGCCCGCCCTGTGACGCGAACGCCCGGGCCAGGACCAGGCATACGCCGCCCGTCATGACCGCCACGACGCCGGCCCGGGCCAGCGACGCCATGCGATCCGTACGCAGAGTGGCCTGCGGATTGGCTGCCCGGATGAGGTCGGACGGGGTGCTGAGAGCACGGTAGAGGCCCGCGGCGGGTCCGCCGATCAGTGCGATCAGGACTCCGCCCGCGGCACCTGGGGCGAGGAATTGGTCGAGCGGATCCCGGGCGGCGCGCTGAGCGAGCCAGGACCGGGACTGTTCGGGCAGCTCCGGCAGCATGTTCACCGCATTGGCCGGACGGCCGCCGTCGACGAGGATCCGCAGGTCGCCATGGGCAACGCGGAAGGTCACCAGGGTGTCGAACGACTTGCATCGGCCGCAGCTCGGCGGACGGCTGCCGTCCGGGTACGCCGCCGGGTGGGCGGTCCCGGGTGGGTACACCAGAATCCCGGCGATGTTCGTCGAGGATTCCACGGTCCGGCCGCCGTCGGGTGTCTCCCGGTGCGACCATCCCGCGAGCCGCTTGCCGTCGAGATCGGGCGCCCCTGCGACCTCCACCGCGGAGACCGCGAAGCCGACCGCGCCCACCACCGCGCCGGCCGCCACCCCGATGAGCAGGCAGACGGCCGAACCGTGGAGCAGTCCGCTCAGGAAGCGCTGGGCGATACGGCCCGCTCCGGCCTGGGAGACGGCTGCCCTGCCGCCCTGGCGCGACGCCGCCGCCCACAGGCACAGGGCCGCGGCGACACACAGGGTGCCCGCCACCATCGGCCACGTACCGATGCCGTGCCCGAACAGCCACGGCCTCAGCGTGACAAGCCCCGCGAAGGCGAGGAGGGCGCTCCCGGCCCGTGCCGTGAGCCGACCGTTGGGGCTGCCCGCCCAGGGCAGCCCCAACGGCGCCGCATGGCGGGCCAGCCCCGCGACTGCGAAGAACAAGGCGATCAGCACTCCGAAGACTGCACCCCCGAACAGCTCGGGCACCCAGCCGTCCGTGACCGTGCCGAACTGAAGTCCGAACTGCACGGATCCACCGGTGAGGCCATACCCGAGGGCGGCCACGGTGGCGATCACCACGCAGACCCCGAGATGCCGGAGCAGGGTCGCGCGCTCTGTCCGCCGCCGCGCGGACGCGGGCAGAAGCAGGCTCAGCCCGCCAGCGAACCCGATCAGATTGCCGACCAGATTGGCCGCCAGCGACGGTCCGTCGTCGAAGACGAAGACATCGCCCGCGACGCTGGAGAGCAGGATGGGGGCGGCGATGGCGAACGTGAGCAGCTGCGCGAGCAGGGCGGGGGCCCACACCCGCAGCGCCCGCGGCACGGAGAGGTACAGCTCCCACCAGGCGAGCCGTTTGGGCTCTCGCCGTTCCAACTCGCGGGCCAGCCAGGAGAGCCAGCGCCTGGCATCCGTCGCTCGCCACCGCGTGTCGACCACACCGTGACCGAACGCGGCCGGCACGAACGCGTCGAGGAGGTGTTCCTCGATCAGGGCCGCCGTCCCGAAGCGACGGTCGTCGAGGAGTTCCTGTGGGTCGCGTGACATGTCGCCGTACACCGTGCGTGCCAGTGCCACCATCAGGGGATTGGTCAGTACGTCCAGGAGTGCGCCGGCCGCCGGGGTATGCGGACCCTCGCGCAGGGAGTTCAGCACGGGCGTCCACACCGTGCCGCGGCGGCCGTCGGGGCCCCGTACCGGACGCGCCGTGCGCTCCAGGTACGACTCCGTCTCGGCGAAGTCCAGCGCGAGTAGTTCCAGTACCTCGGCGCCGGTGAGCACGTCACTGGACGCGATCGCGCGGCGCCAGGCCGTGGTCCGCGAGGTGACGAGTACCGGCATGCCGTCGTCCAGCTCGGCGTTGAGCCTGCGCATCGCGGTGCCGTACAACGCCGGTGGCAGCTCGTCGAAACCGTCGAGCACGGGCAGGATCAACCCCGCGTCGAGCAATGCGTCGGCCAGTGTGGTGCCGCCGGTGGTGGCAGCGAGCGGCCGATACTCCGCGGCGAGACGCTCGGCGAGCCAGGTACGCAGTCCAGTGGTGCCCGGGTCCCAGGCCGCCAGCGGGAAGATCACAGGCACCGCCGCGCCGGGAGCGCGCACCTTCAGCACGTCGAGGGTGAAGCACACGGCGAGCACGCTCTTGCCCGAACCGGGGCTTCCGAGCACCACCATGCGCCGGGACGGCACCGCCTCGAAGGCCGCGGCGATCGAGCCCAGCCGGTTGTCGCCGTCCCGGGGCTCCGGCACCGGTCGGCCCCGCCGGATGTTCTGTGTGTCGTCCGTGAGCAGTCGGTCGGCCCGCGTCCAGCGGACGCTCAGCGGCTCCGGGTCCTGCAGCCGTCGCAGCCGCGCCTCCTGAGCCCATTGGGCCCGTACCGCCTCGGCGAGTGCGTCGGCGGTCTCCCGCCACACGGTGCCGGGAACCGAGGGTGCGTCCGTGTGGCGCAGGGCATCCGCGAGCAGCGCCGCGACGGACACCACGACGCCGACGACGGACACGACGAACGCGGCGCCGTCGAACTGCACCTGCCCACTGTGTCCGGTGCCGACCGACCTGAGCGTGGCGGCCAGCACGACCAACGCCGCACACCCAATGCCGACCCATAGTCCGCGTCTCGTCCAGATTTCCCGCCCACGCATGGCGTTCCACCTCCGTACTGCTCGCCCCTTGCGGGACTGTGCGTCCCACGGGGAGAACGTCCGGCGACGGGACTGTTGGTGCCGGTGTGGCGGGGCGCGTAGAGGTGAATCGAGCGGTTGGTGAGCGCCGTGCGCGTCCCGGACGGGGCGCGCGGCCTGCTCACAGAGTCGAGCGCAGCCACTGCTCCACGCTCGCGATGTGCACCGTCGCCCAGGAGCGGGCCGCCTCCGCGTCGCGGTCGCGCAGGGCCGCCAGGATCGCGCGGTGCTCGTGCAGGGTGCGGCTGACCGCGTCCTCCTGGGTCAGCCCGCGCCAGATGCGGGCCCGCGTGGTGGGCCCGGAGAGACCGTCGAGGAGCGAGCAGAGCACGGAGTTGCCGGAGCTCTGCACGATGCCGCGGTGGAACTCCAGGTCGCAGGCGACGAGTTCCTCCACCGAGGGCGCGGCGCCCAGCGCGTCCAGCTGCGCCGTGAGCGCGTCGATCTGCTGCTCGCTGATGCGCAGGGCGGCCATCGACGTAGCGGCCGGCTCCAGGATGCGGCGTACGGCCAGGAACTCCAGGACCGTGTCGTCGCGGTGGAAGTCGACGACGAAGCTCAGCGCCTCCAGGAGGAGTTGCGGGTCCAGGCTGGTGACGTAGGTGCCGTCGCCCTGCCGAACGTCCAGGATGCGGATCAGGGAGAGCGCCCGTACGGCCTCCCGCAGGGAGTTGCGGGACAGGCCCAGATCGGCGGCGAGTTCGCTCTCCTTGGGAAGCCGGTCGCCGGGGCGCAGCGCGCCGGAGACGATCATTCCCTTGATCTTCTCGATCGCCTCATCGGTGACTGCCATGGCGGGGCCTCCCTGTCGATCAGATATGTCGCTCAGACATCCGATGTCTCATTATGGGGCTTCGACGGCCCTGGTGAGCCCCGTGCGGGACGATCATCCACGACATGTACGACACGGGGGAGGGGCGGCCCCATATGAATGGAAGCCGCCCCTCAGAGGGGGGAGTGCGTGCCCCCTACTTCTTGTCGAGAAGGTCCTGCACCTTGCCGCGGACCTCGTCCGTGGCAAGCCCGCGGATCGTCAGGGTCGTACGGCGGCGCAGTACGTCGTCCGCCGTCTCGGCCCACTCGTTGTCCCGGGCGTAGACGACCTGCGCCCAGATCTCCGGGGCGTCCGGGTGGACCCGTTCGGCGAGGTCCGGGTCGTCGTTCGCGAGGCGGGCGATGTCGAAGGCCAGCGAACCGTAGTGGGTGGCCAGGTGCCGGGCGGTGTCCGGCGCCATGCCCGGACCCGGTGCCGGGTGGTCGACGAGCAGGCGGTGCGCGACCGCGCGCGGGTTGGCGACGCCCGGCAGCGGCAGCTTCTTCGGCAGCTCGGAGACCGGCTCGAAGTCCTCGCCGAGCGGACGGCCCGGCAGCGACTCCAGCTGCTTCATGACCGTACGACCGATGTGGCGGAAGGTCGTCCACTTGCCGCCCGCGACGGACAGCATGCCGCCCGCGCCCTCGGTGACGACCGTCTCCCGCCTGGCCTTCGAGGTGTCGCCGGGACCGCCGGGCAGGACGCGCAGACCCGCGAAGGAGTACGTGATCAGGTCACGGGACAGCTGCTGGTCGCGGATCGAGAAGGCGGCCTCGTCCAGGATCTGCGCGATGTCCTTCTCGGTGACCGCGACGTCCGCGGGGTCGCCCTCATACGCCTCGTCGGTCGTGCCGAGCAGCAGCATGTCCTCCCAGGGGAGGGCGAAGGTGATGCGGTACTTGTCGATCGGGGTGGCCAGCGCGGCCTTCCACGGCGCGGTCCGCTTGAGGACGAGGTGGGCGCCCTTCGACAGACGTATGGAAGGCGCCGCGTTCGCGTTCTCCATCCGGCGCAGGTGGTCGACCCACGGCCCGGTCGCGTTGAGCACCAGGCGGGCCGACACCCCGAATTCGCTGTCGTCGAGGCGGTCGCGCAGCTCGGCGCCGCTCACCCGGCCCCTGGTGAAGCGCAGCCCGGTGACCTCGGCGTGGTTCAGGACGACGGCACCCGACTCGACGGCCGCGCGGACCGTCATCAGCGCCATCCGGGAGTCGTTCATCTGGTCGTCGCCGTACACGGCCACGGCCTTGAGGTTGTCCGTACGCAGCTCGGGCACGTCCTGCGCGGCCTTCGCCGGGCTCAGGAGATGACCCACACCGTCACCGAACGCCGACAGCGCCGAGTACGCGAACACACCGGCACCCAGCTTCGCCGCGCCGTGCGGCCCGCCCTTGTACACGGGGAGGTAGAACGTGAGCGGATTCGCCAGGTGGGGGGCCACCTGGCGGGAGACCGCACGGCGCTCGAAGTGATTCTCCGCGACCAGCTTCACCGCGCCGGTCTGCAGATAGCGCAGACCGCCGTGGAGCAGCTTGGAGGAGGCGGAGGAGGTGGCACCGGCGAAGTCGCCGGCGTCGACCAGCGCCACCCGCAGCCCGGACTGCGCGGCATGCCAGGCGGTGGAGATGCCCAGGATGCCGCCGCCGATGACGAGAAGGTCGTACGTCGCCTTGGAGAGCCGCTCCCGGGTCTCGGCGCGGCTCGGGTGGAAGCCGGAGGCCGGGCGCGTACCGAGGGCAGGTACGGACTGCAGGGTGGACTGACTGGTCATGCGGATTCTTACTCCTTGTCAGAGCTTCTCGGAGCGCTGGTCAGCTCGCGCCGGCGCTCGTCAGCTCTCGTCCTCGAGCCAGCCCATGGTCCGCTCCACGGCCTTGAGCCAGCTCTTGTACTCCAGGTCGCGCTTCTCCGCGGCCATGTTGGGGGTCCACTCGGCGGCCCGGCGCCAGTTGGCGCGCAGGTCGTCGGTGTTGGTCCAGAAGCCGACGGCGAGACCGGCGGCGTAGGCGGCGCCGAGGCAGGTGGTCTCGGCGACCATCGGGCGCACCACGGGGGCGTCCAGGAAGTCCGAGAGGGTCTGCATCAGCAGGTTGTTGGAGGTCATGCCGCCGTCGACCTTCAGGGCGGCGAGCTCGACGCCGGAGTCCTTGGTCATGGCGTCGCTGATCTCGCGGGTCTGCCAGGCGGTGGCCTCCAGCACGGCACGCGCGATGTGCGCCTTGGTGACGTAGCGGGTCAGGCCGGCGATCACACCGCGGGCGTCCGGGCGCCAGTACGGGGCGAACAGGCCGGAGAACGCCGGTACGAAGTAGGCGCCGCCGTTGTCCTCCACCGACGAGGCCAGTGTCTCGATCTCGGCGGCCGTGCTGATCAGGCCCATCTGGTCGCGCATCCACTGCACCAGCGCGCCGGTGACGGCGATGGAGCCCTCCAGGGCGTAGACCGGCGCCTGGTCGCCGATCCGGTAGCCGACCGTGGTCAGCAGGCCCGAGTACGAGTTGATGATCTTGTCACCGGTGTTCATCAGCATGAAGGTGCCGGTGCCGTACGTCGACTTGGCCTCGCCCTCGGCGAAGCAGGTCTGGCCGAACAGGGCCGCCTGCTGGTCGCCGAGCGCGGAGGCGACCGGGATACCGCCGAGCAGGTCTCCCAGCTTGCCGCCGGTGATCTCGCCGTACACCTCGGCGGAGGAGCGGATCTCGGGCAGCATCGCCAGCGGGACACCGATGGACTCGGCGATCTTCTCGTCCCACTCCAGCGTGTGCAGGTTCATGAGGAGGGTGCGGGAGGCGTTGGTGACGTCGGTGACGTGGCGGCCGCCGTCGACACCGCCGGTGAGGTTCCAGATGACCCAGGAGTCCATGGTGCCGAAGAGGATGTCGCCGGCCTCGGCGCGCTCCCGCAGGCCCTCGACGTTGTCGAGCAGCCAGCGGGCCTTCGGCCCCGCGAAGTACGAGGCGAGCGGCAGGCCCGTCTCGCGGCGGAAGCGGTCCTGGCCGACATTGCGGCCCAGGTCCCTGCAGAGGGCGTCGGTACGGGTGTCCTGCCAGACGATGGCGTTGTGGACGGGCTCACCGGTGTTCTTGTCCCACAGCAGCGTGGTCTCGCGCTGGTTGGTGATGCCGATGGCCTTGATGTCGTCGCGGGTGATGCCGGCCTTCTCGATGGCACCGGCCACGACCTCCTGGACGTTGGTCCAGATCTCGGCGGCGTTGTGCTCGACCCAACCCGGCTTGGGGAAGATCTGCTCGTGCTCCTTCTGGTCGACGGAGACGATCCGGCCGTCGCGGTCGAAGACGATGCAGCGGCTGGAGGTGGTGCCCTGGTCGATGGCGGCGATGAAGGGACCTGCGGTGTGGGCGTCGGTCACGGTGTGCTCCTGAAATTCCGTGGTCAAAGAGGCGGTCTAAGAAGCTGGCTCACTGGGCTGGTTTACGGGGCGCTTGCGGCTACAAGTGAACGTACGGCGCTGAAGGACCGTGCCGCTCTAAGCGAAAGCGACGTTGTAGATACCTGCGGCGACAGCTCCGCCGATCAGCGGACCGACGACCGGGATCCAGGCGTAGCCCCAGTCGGAACCGCCCTTGTTGGGCAGCGGAAGCAGGGCGTGGACGATACGCGGGCCGAGGTCGCGCGCCGGGTTGATGGCGTACCCGGTCGGACCGCCCAGCGAGAGGCCGATGCTGACGACCACGAGCGCGGTGATCAGCGCGCCGAGGGTGCCGAGGCCCTTGCCGCTGTCGTTCAGGCCCTGGGTGAGGACCGCGAGCACCAGCACGACCGTGCCGATGATCTCCGTGGCGAGGTTCTGCACGGCGATCCGGATCTCGGGGCCGGTGGAGAAGATGCCGAGCACCGGGCCGGCCGCCGCCTCCCGCGCCTCGACGGACTTGACGTCCTGTGCGCCCGGCCCGCCGACGATCTCGCGGTCGGTGAGGTGGGCGTGGAACTGTCCGTAGTACGCGACCCAGACCAGCGCCGCGCCGATCATGGCGCCGAGGAGCTGTCCCGCCCAGTAGGTGGGGACATCGCCCCACTCGCCGTCCTTGATGGCGATGCCGAGCGTGACGGCGGGGTTCAGGTGGGCACCGGAGAGAGGTGCCGAGGTGTAGACGGCGGTGAGTACCGCGAAGCCCCACCCGAAGGCGATGGCGAGCCATCCGGCGTTACGCGCCTTGGAGGCCTTCAGTGTGACGGCGGCGCAGACTCCGCCGCCGAGGAGGATGAGTATGGCGGTACCGATGGTCTCGCCGATGAAGATGTCGGAGCTGGACACCCGCGACTCCTTTGTCCTTCGTCCAGGGGAATGCCGAACCCCGGGTCCCTCCGGTGGTCCGTGCTCTCGAGGATGAGAGCGATGCCGGCCCTTGGCGTTGCCACACTCTAGCGCGTATTGCCGGTAGGTGTTCGACAATGCCGACCGATGGACGCGAGTCTTGTCCCAGGCTCCGCGGCACGTCAAGAGCTCTGTTGCCGAATCTCTCCCCGGCCTCTTGATCGTTACTGATCGACAGAGGGCCGGGGTGTCGACGAATCCGCCGCCGACACCCCGGCCCTCTGTACTGCTGATCTCCTGTTGGTCTTCTACGGGCGCTCAGAACCGCCCGGCGCCCAGGTCCCGTGACACGGCGCGGGCGCAGTCCCGTACCGCCGCGATCAGCTCGGGACGCAGCTCCCCGTTCGGACAGACCCGCTCCACGGCCCCGGTGACGCCCACCGCGCCGACCGGCATCCGCCGCCGGTCGTGGATGGGCGCGGCGACGGACGCGATGCCCTCCCACGTCTCCTCCACGTCGGCCGCGAACCCACGCGCGCGCGTGAGGTCCAGGACCTCCTCCAGGGCGTCCAACTCGCATATGGTGCGCGCCGTGAACCCCTTGCGCTCGGCCTCCACGACCTCGGTGTGCGCCACCGGGTCGTACGCCGACAGCACCTTGCCCAGCGCCGTGGAGTGGAGCGGCTGCATGGCACCGACCTCCAGGACCTGACGGCTGTCGTCGGGCCGGAAGACGTGGTGCACGATCAGCACGCCGTGCTGGTGCAGGACCCCGAGGTAGACGCTCTCGCCGCTGGAGCGCGCCAGGTCGTCGGTCCAGACGAGGGCACGCGCGCGCAGCTCGTGGACGTCCAGGTACGTGGTGCCGAGCCGCAGCAGCTCCGCGCCCAGCTGATAGCGACCGGAGGCGGCGTCCTGCTCGACGAAGCCCTCCTGCTGGAGCGTGCGGAGTATGCCGTGGGCGGTGCCTTTGGCGAGACCGAGCGAGGAGGCGATGTCCGACAGGCCGAGCCGTCGCTCACCGCCCGCGAGGAGCCGCAGCATCGCGGCCGCCCGTTCGAGCGACTGGATGTTCCGTGCCATCGCAGTCCTGCCTCCGTCCCCTTCGACCGTCGACATGCGGCTCTGCTGCCGCCGTTCGACAATGCTGAACACTATCGGTCGTTGTCGACCTCCCGCCAATAGGTGGCCGTCACTTGTCGTCACGCGTCCCGGACGGAACCTCACCTGGACCGCGTCCGCAACGCCCGTCCGTCCCGTGGACTCCCCTGACCGTCCGAACCGCTCCCGGCTACCCTGGCTTGGTGCGTCCTCCGCCGGGAGCCGCATAGCCGACAGCCGTCGCACAACAGGGAGCCCTTTCATGGCCTCGTCGCCAACCCCTTCCGCCGACAGCCGGACCCGCATCACCGCCCTTCGTGAGGCGCTCGCCACCCGAGTGGTGGTGGCCGACGGCGCCATGGGCACGATGCTGCAGGCTCAGGACCCGACGCTCGAGGATTTCGAGAACCTCGAGGGCTGTAACGAGATCCTCAACCTCACCCGCCCCGACATCGTCCGCACCGTCCACGAGGCGTACTACGCCGCGGGCGTCGACTGCGTCGAGACCAACACCTTCGGCGCCAACCACGCGGCGCTCGGCGAGTACGACATCGCCGAGCGCGTCCACGAGCTGTCCGAGGCCGGCGCGCGCATCGCCCGCGAGGTCGCCGACGAGTTCACCCAGAACACCGGACAGCAGCGCTGGGTCCTGGGCTCCATGGGCCCGGGCACCAAACTTCCGACGCTGGGCCACGCCCCGTACACCGTGCTGCGCGACGCCTACCAGCAGAACGCCGAGGGCATGATCGCCGGCGGCGCCGACGCGCTCCTCGTCGAAACCACCCAGGACCTGCTGCAGACCAAGGCGTCGGTACTGGGCGCTCGCCGGGCCCTTGAGTCCCTCGGCGTCGATCTGCCGCTGATCGTCTCGGTGACGGTGGAGACCACCGGCACCATGCTGCTCGGCTCGGAGATCGGCGCGGCGCTGACCGCGCTGGAGCCACTGGGCATCGACATGATCGGCCTGAACTGCGCGACCGGTCCCGCCGAGATGAGCGAGCACCTGCGCTATCTGGCCCGCCACTCCCGCGTCCCGCTGTCCTGCATGCCGAACGCGGGCCTGCCGGTCCTCGGCAAGGACGGCGCCCACTACCCGCTGACGGCGCCGGAGTTGGCCGACGCCCAGGAGACCTTCGTACGCGAATACGGCCTCTCCCTGATCGGCGGCTGCTGCGGTACGACCCCCGAGCATCTGCGCCAGGTCGTGGAGCGCGTACGGGACTTGACGCCCGCCGAGCGGCAGCCGCGCCCCGAGCCCGGCGCCGCCTCCCTCTACCAAACGGTCCCGTTCCGCCAGGACACCGCCTACATGGCGATCGGCGAGCGCACCAACGCCAACGGCTCGAAGAAGTTCCGCGAGGCCATGCTGGAGGCCCGCTGGGACGACTGTGTGGAGATGGCCCGCGAGCAGATCCGCGAGGGCGCCCACATGCTGGACCTGTGCGTGGACTACGTGGGCCGGGACGGCGTCGCCGACATGGAGGAGCTGGCCGGCCGCTTCGCCACCGCCTCCACGCTGCCGATCGTCCTGGACTCCACCGAAGTCGACGTGATCCGGGCCGGGTTGGAGAAGCTCGGCGGCCGCGCGGTCATCAACTCGGTCAACTACGAGGACGGCGACGGGCCCGAGTCCCGGTTCGCGAAGGTCACCAAGCTCGCCCAGGAGCACGGTGCCGCGCTGATCGCGCTGACCATCGACGAGGAGGGCCAGGCCCGTACCCCGGAGCACAAGGTCGCGATCGCCGAGCGGCTGATCGACGACCTGACCGGCAACTGGGGCATCCACGAGTCGGACATCCTCATCGACACCCTGACCTTCACCATCTGCACCGGCCAGGAGGAGTCCCGCAAGGACGGCATCGCCACCATCGAGGCGATCCGCGAACTCAAGCGCCGCCACCCGGACGTGCAGACCACGCTGGGCCTGTCGAACATCTCCTTCGGCCTCAACCCGGCCGCCCGCGTCCTGCTCAACTCGGTCTTCCTGGACGAGTGCGTCAAGGCCGGCCTGGACTCGGCGATCGTCCACGCGTCGAAGATCCTCCCGATCGCCCGCTTCACCGAGGAAGAGGTCCAGACGGCCCTCGACCTGATCTACGACCGCCGCGCCGAGGGATACGACCCGCTTCAGAAGCTCATGGCCCTGTTCGAGGGCGCCACCACCAAGTCCCTGAAGGCGGGCCGCGCCGAAGAGCTGGCCGCGCTGCCGCTGGACGAGCGCCTCAAGCGCCGCATCATCGACGGCGAGAAGAACGGCCTCGAACAGGACCTGGACGACGCTCTCCAGGAGCGCCCGGCCCTGGACATCGTCAACGAGACGCTCCTTGACGGCATGAAGGTGGTCGGCGAGCTGTTCGGCTCCGGCCAGATGCAGCTGCCGTTCGTGCTCCAGTCCGCCGAGGTCATGAAGACCGCGGTCGCCTACCTCGAACCGCACATGGAGAAGGTCGAGGGCGACGAGGCCGGCAAGGGCACCATCGTGCTCGCCACCGTGCGCGGCGATGTGCACGACATCGGCAAGAACCTGGTCGACATCATCCTGTCCAACAACGGCTACAACGTGGTCAACCTGGGCATCAAGCAGCCCGTCTCCGCGATCCTGGAGGCCGCGGAGGAGCACAAGGCCGATGTGATCGGCATGTCCGGCCTCCTGGTCAAGTCCACGGTGATCATGAAGGAGAACCTGCAGGAGCTCAACCAGCGCAAGATGGCCGCCGACTACCCGGTCATCCTCGGCGGAGCGGCACTGACCCGGGCGTACGTCGAACAGGACCTGCACGAGGTCTACGAGGGCGAAGTCCGCTACGCCCGCGACGCGTTCGAGGGCCTGCGGCTGATGGACGCGCTGATCGCGGTCAAGCGCGGGGTGCCCGGCGCGAGCCTGCCCGAGCTGAAGCAGCGCCGGGTCAGGGCCACCGCCCAGACCGTCGTCGAGGAACGCCCCGAGGAGGGCGCGGTCCGCTCCGACGTGGCCATCGACAACCCCATCCCGGAGCCGCCGTTCTGGGGAACCCGCGTCATCAAGGGCATCCAGCTCAAGGAGTACGCCTCCTGGCTGGACGAGGGCGCGCTGTTCAAGGGCCAGTGGGGCCTCAAGCAGGCGCGTACGGGCGACGGGCCGACGTACGAGGAGCTGGTGGAGACCGAGGGCCGGCCGCGGCTGCGGGGACTGCTGGACCAGCTGCAGACCGGGAACCTGCTGGAAGCGGCCGTGGTCTACGGCTACTTCCCGTGCGTGTCCAAGGACGACGACCTGATCCTGCTGGACGAGGCGGGCAACGAGCGGACCCGCTTCACCTTCCCGCGCCAGCGCCGTGGCCGCCGGCTGTGCCTGGCCGACTTCTTCCGCCCCGAGGAGTCCGGCGAGACGGACGTGGTCGGCCTCCAGGTCGTCACCGTCGGTTCCCGGATCGGCGAGGAGACGGCGAAGCTGTTCGCCTCCGACGCCTATCGCGACTACCTCGAACTGCACGGCCTGTCCGTGCAGTTGGCGGAGGCCCTGGCGGAGTACTGGCACGCGCGCGTGCGTTCCGAACTCGGCTTCGCCGGTGAGGACCCGGCCGAGATCGAGGACATGTTCGCCCTGAAGTACCGCGGCGCCCGCTTCTCGCTGGGCTACGGCGCCTGCCCGGACCTGGAGGACCGCGCCAAGATCGCCGAACTGCTGGAGCCGGAGCGGATCGGCGTCCAGCTGTCCGAGGAGTTCCAGCTCCACCCCGAGCAGTCCACGGACGCGATCGTCATCCACCACCCCGAGGCGAAGTACTTCAACGCTCGCTGAGCTGAGACTGGGGCGGGCTCGCGGGGGCCCGTGCCACTGGGTGCGAGGACACGCTGAGATGGCCCCACGGCGGGCCTACAGTGTGCCCTCGCACGCATCGGTTAAACGCAGCGTTTCCGCCGTGAGAGTCGTACACTGGTCGGTCCAGCGCAGGCCGGTTCCTCACCAGGAGCCGGCCTTCTCGTCCCTCACGGAGGTGTGCCCGTATGACCAGTACGGTCCCCGCACTCGGTACCCGTACGGCCGAAGGCTCCGCCTTGCAGGCCGTGCTCCTCGACATGGACGGAACCCTGGTGGACACCGAGGGCTTCTGGTGGGACGCCGAGGTCGAGGTGTTCGCACGCCTGGGCCACAAGCTCGACGACTCCTGGCGTCATGTCGTGGTCGGCGGTCCCATGACCCGCAGCGCGGGTTTCCTCATCGAGGCCACCGGAGCCGACATCACCCTCGCCGAGCTCACGGTGCTGCTGAACGACGGATTCGAGGACCGGATCAGCCGCGCCCTGCCGCTGATGCCCGGCGCCGCGAGGCTGCTCGCCGAACTGGCCGCGCACGAGATCCCCACGGCTCTGGTCTCCGCCTCGCACCGCCGCATCATCGACCGCGTACTGACCTCGCTCGGCCCGGCGAACTTCGGGCTGACCGTCGCGGGGGACGAGATCGAGCGCACCAAGCCGCACCCCGACCCGTATCTGCTCGCGGCTGCGGGCCTCGGCGCGGACCCGGCCAGGTGCGTGGTCATCGAGGACACCGCGACGGGTATCGCGTCCGCCGAAGCCGCGGGCTGCCATGTGGTGGCCGTACCCTCCGTGGCACCGATCACCGCGGCCGTCCGGCGCACCGTCGTGCCCTCGCTGGAAGAGGTCGACCTGACCTTCCTGCGCGGCCTGCTGACGGTCTGAGGACTGGTCGCGAACTGCTTGGCGACTGCTTGCGGTTGGGAATGCGCCGAGCGCTCACCATCCGTGAAAAGTTGAATACGAGATAAAGCCAGAAACAACTACGTGTGCAGGCCACCCGAGTAATTCAATCTCCGCCGTATGGCTGAATTGCTGTGCCGCCTACCCCTGTTGGACCTGTGATGTTCACCACCCGCCAGCAGGGTCGACATAGGGCCCGCGATATGCCGTAAGTCCCTTACTGGCGGTACGAGACATGCCTTTGTGTCCTGTTTGATGGAGCCGTGCGCGAATCCTTCCCGTGTCGGGTTTTCGGTGCGTCCATACCCGGTTTCACAGCGTGACGAGGAGTCAACTCCGGTCACGGCGAGACGTCCTGCTGGTGCGGACTAATCTCATGGCGAGAACCTCGCCGTAACACCCGCGACCCGTCGGCAACACCCCGCCTGCCGGGTTCGCGGATCGAAAGCTCTGGAGAACTTCGAGCATGAACCGAAAGACCTTGGTGCTGCCGGCCGTGATCGGCCTGCTCGCCCCGGTCCTCGTCGCTTGTGGCGGGTCCGACAGCGGGGCCGCCGGCGACGACGCGATCGTCGTGGGCACCACCGACCGGTTCGCCGCCTCGAAGGAGGCACCCGCGCCACTGGATCCGGCGTACGCGTACGACGTCGGCCCCTGGAACGTCCTGCGGCAGACCATCCAGACGCTGATGACCCTGCCCGACGGCGGCGGCGACCCCCAGCCCGAGGCCGCCGAGCGCTGCGGCTTCACCGACACCGGCAACGAGCGGTACGCGTGCACCCTGCGCGAGGGCCTCAAGTTCGCCGACGGCGACCCCGTGACCGCGGACGACGTGAAGTTCTCCATCGGACGCGCGCTGCGGATCCAGGCCGACAGCGGAGTCTTCGCACTGCTCTCGAGCATCGACACCGTCGAAACCAAGGGCGACCACGAGGTGATCTTCCACCTCAAGACCGCCGACGCCACGTTCCCGTTCAAGCTGTCCACGCCGGTCGCGGGCATCGTCAACCCCGACGACTACGACAAGAACAAGCTGCGCGACGGATTCGCGGTGGACGGCTCCGGCCCGTACACCCTCGAGGCCGAGGTCAAGAACGACAAACTCGTCAACGCCGTCTTCACCAAGAACCCCAACTACCAGGGGCAGTTGAAGGTGAAGAACGACAAGGTCGAGCTGCGCTCCTTCGGCACCGCCGACGCCATGGGTACCGCGCTGAACAAGGGCGAGATCAGTATGATGGCCCGCACCATGTCGCCCGCGCAGATCCGGAAGCTCCAGAACGCCAAGTCCACGGACATCGATCTGATCGAGCAACCCGGCCTGGAGATCCGCTACCTGGGCTTCAACACCAACGACCCGTCGGTGAAGTCCAAGGCCGTCCGTCAGGCGATGGCACAGGTCATCAACCGCGGTGAACTCGTCTCCGATGTGTACGGCACCGGCGCCGACCCGCTGTACTCCATGGTGCCGACCACCGTCACGGGCCACGCCAACTCGTTCTTCAACAAGTACGGCGCGCCCGACACCGCCAAGGCCAAGGCCCTGCTGTCCGAGGCGAACGTCACCACGCCGGTGAAGCTGACCCTGCACTACACGGACGACCACTACGGGCCAGCCACCACAGAGGAGTTCGAGCAGCTGAAGAAGCAGCTGAACGACAGCGGACTGTTCGAGGTCGACATCAAGGGCGAGAAGTGGGGGACGTTCCGCCCCAACGAGCAGAAGGGCAAGTACGGGGTCTACGGCATGGGTTGGTTCCCCGACTTCCCCGACGCCGACAACTACCTCGCGCCGTTCCTCGACAAGAACAACACCCTCAACTCGACCTACGCGAACCCCGAGATCCGTAACTCCCTGATCCCGGAGTCCCGCCGGCAGGCCGACCGGCTCACCGCGTCGCGGAGCATCGAGGAGATCCAGAACATCGTCGCCGAGGACGTGCCCGTGCTGCCGCTGTGGCAGGGCAAGCAGTACATCGCCGCCCGGGACGACATCACCGGCGCCGAACGGGCCCTCAACTCCACCGCCACGCTTCAGCTTTGGGAGCTGGGCCACGGCGTCAGCGACTGACCCCACCACGGCGTCAGCGAATTTCTTCGACCAACGCGTTTGACCAACGCGTTCGACCAACGACAAGGCACACGTTCGTGAACATGCGCACCAAATGGCCGGTTCTGTCCATAGCGACGGTGCTGGCCGGCACTCTGCTGACCGGCTGCGGCTCCCAGGGGGGAGGATCCGGAGGCACCGGCTCCTCCATCGCCATCGGGATGACCGACGACGTCCTGGCCACCGACCCCGCCTCCGGCTACGACCCGGGTTCCTGGCTGTTGTTCAACAACGTCTTCCAGTCCCTGCTGAGCTTCCCCAAGGGCGGCACGGAACCGGAGCCGGAGGCCGCGAAATCGTGCTCCTTCACGGACGGGGACACCAGGGTCTACGAGTGCACCCTGCGCGACGGTCTGAAGTTCAGCAACGGTGACGAACTCACCTCCGAGGACGTCAAGTTCTCCTTCGACCGCATGATGAAGATCAACGACGCCGAGGGCCCGGCGATCATGTTCCCCATGCTCGACAAGGTCGAGACTCCGGACGAGAAGACGGTCGTCTTCCAGCTGAAGGTCCCCGACGCCACCTTCCCCAGCAAGATCGCCTCCGGCGCGGGCTCGATCGTGAACCACCGGGAGTACGACGCGGACGGGCTGCGCGAGGACGGCAAGGCCGTCGGCTCGGGCCCGTACCAACTCGACTCCTTCAGCGAGGACGAGGCCGTCTTCTCGGTCAACGAGAACTACGAAGGCAACGCCGACGTACGGAACTCCGGCGTGACCCTCAAGTTCTTCCACGGCGACCGCAAGGGCCTGCGCAAGGCCCTCACCGACACCAAGGTCGACGTTGCCTACCGCGGTCTCGCCGCCCAGGACGTCGCGGACATCGAGAACGACACGTCCACCAGCCAGGGCATCGACGTCATCGAGGGCACCAGCGCCGAAGTGCAGCATTTGGTCTTCAACACCCAGGACCCGGTAGCGGGCAAGCTCAGCGTCCGCAAGGCGATCGCCCACCTCCTCGACCGCGAGGCCCTCGTCGCGGAGGTCTACGAGTCCACGGCGACACCGCTGTACTCGATCATCCCGGCCGGTATCACCGGCCACAACACGGCCTTCTTCGACACCTACGGCGCCCGCCCCTCGCGCACCAAGGCCGAGGACGTACTGCGCGCCGACGGCATCACCGACAAGGTGAAGCTGACCCTCTGGTCCACGCCCGCCCGCTACGGCCCGTCCACGGACCAGGAGTTCAACGCGATCGCCAAGCAGCTCAACGCCAGCGGCTTGTTCGACGCGAGCGTGAAGTCGGTCGCCTACGACCAGTACGAGAAGGACATCGAGGCCGGCAAGTACGGCGTGTACGTGAAGGGCTGGGTGCCGGACTACCCCGACCCGGACAACTTCACCGCCCCGTTCTTCGGCGAGGGCAACGTCCTCGGCAACGGCTACACGAACTCCACGGTCACCGGGCAGCTCATCCCCGAGACCGCCGCCCTGAGCGACCGCGCCTCGACCGAGCAGCAGTACGGGCGGCTCCAGGACATCGTCGCCGAGGAGGTCCCGGTCCTCCCGATCTGGCAGGCCAAGCAGTACGCGGTCGTCCGCGACAATGTGTACGGCCTGGAGTACTGCCTCGACGCGTCGACCGTGTTCCGGTTCTGGGAGATCAGCAAGGACTGACGGTCTGACTGACGGTTGTACGTATACGGCGATGGCCGCCCCCTGTCTTCGGAGGGGGCGGCCATCGCCGTATACGGGTGCGCGGTCGGCGCGGTCGGTCACTGCGCGCCGGGGCGCACCAGTCCGCTCTCGTACGCGTACACCGCCGCCTGTACGCGGTCCCGCAGGCCCAGCTTGGTGAGGACGTGGCCCACGTGCGTCTTGACCGTCGTCTCGCTCACGAAGAGGTCCGCGGCGATCTCCGCGTTCGACAAGCCGCGGGCCACCAGCTTCAGCACCTCGACCTCACGCTCCGTCAGCGTGTGCAGGGTGTCCGGCACCGGCTCGTCGCCCGAGGGCAGATGCCCCGCGTACTTGTCGAGCAGCCGGCGCGTGATGCTCGGCGCGAGCATCGCCTCACCCGCGGCGACCACGCGGATCGCCTGCACCAGCTCGTTGGCCGGGGCGTCCTTGAGCAGGAAACCGCTGGCGCCCGCACGCAGCGCCTCCACCACGTACTCGTCGAGGTCGAAAGTGGTCAGCACCAGGACCTTCGCGGGTCCGTCCCGGCCGGGGCCGGTGATCTGCCGGGTCGCCTCGACACCGTCCATCCGCGGCATACGGATGTCCATCAGAACCACATCGGGCTGCAGGGCACGTACCTGGTCGAGTGCCTGGAGGCCGTCTCCGGCCTCGCCCACGACCGCGATGTCCTGCTCCGCCTCCAGGATCATCCGGAAGCCGGTTCGCAGCAGCGGCTGGTCGTCGACCAGTAGGACACGGATGGCCACGTAAGTCTCCTTCGCTAGTCCGGCCCCATTCTGCCCTGTTGGCCTCGGCCGGACGCGGGCGCCCTGACCGGCAAGGTCTGTGTCTCCCGGGGGACGGCCTCCGGACCCCCGGCCGATTGCGGGTCGGCCGCCCTCGCCGGCGGCGACTGGGTCTCTTGGGAGACGCCCTCTGGATCCCGGGCCGAGTCCAGTTCGGCCGCCCTCGCCGGCGGCGACTGGGTCTCCTGGGCGGCGACGCCTGGATCGCCGGCCGGGCCCGGCTCGGCCAACCTGACCGGTAGCGGCTGTGTCTCCTGGGCTGCGGCCCCCGGCCCTCCGGCCGAATCCCGGTCCGTCGCCCTCACCGGCAAGGGATAGGGCGGGGGAGTGCCGCCGAATTCCGGGCATACCGCCTGGTGGTCGCACCAGCCGCACAGTTTGGTGGGGCGCGGGCGCCAGTCGCCGGTCTCGGTGGCGAGGCGGATCGCGTCCCACAGCGCGTGCAGCTTGCGCTCGACCCGCTCCAGGTCGGCGACCACCGGGTCGTACGTCAGAACGTCACCGCTGCCGAGATAGACGAGCTGGAGACGGCGCGGGACGACCTTCTTCAGGCGCCAGACCACCAAGGCGTAGAACTTCATCTGGAACAGCGCGCCCTCGGCGTACTCCGGTCTGGGCGCCTTGCCCGTCTTGTAGTCGACGATCCGCACCTCACCCGTCGGCGCGACGTCGACCCGGTCGATGATGCCGCGCAGCTTGAGCCCCGACTCGAGCCGGGCCTCCACGAACAGCTCGCGCTCGGCGGGCTCGAGGCGAGTCGGGTCCTCCAGCGTGAACCAGCGCTCGACGAGCAGCTCGGCCTCGGCGAGCCAGCGCGCCAGCCGCTCGCCCGCCGCCTGCTCGTCGGCGTCGGCGAACAGCTCGGCCAGCTCCGGCTTCGCCGTACGCAGCCGGTCCCACTGACCGGGGATCAGCGACTTCGCACGCGGCACCGTACGCTCGGTGGCCGGAGCGTCGAAGAGCCGCTCCAGGACCGAGTGCACCAGCGTGCCGCGTGTGGCCGCCTCATTCGGCTTCTCGGGCAGCTTGTCGATCACCCGGAACCGGTACAGCAGCGGACACTGCATGAAGTCACCGGCACGAGACGGCGACAACGAGGCCGGGGGCACCGCCACGGCGGCCTTGGACGAGGTGCCGGAGGTGGTGCCGGTGTCCGGTCGCGCGACGCCGTCGTCAGTACTGGTTTCCATGACGACAGACCTTACGGCCCGCCACTGACAACGCCACACACAGTGACCTGCCGGGTGTGCACAACGGCCGGGAAACGGTGGGGGTGCCGGGGCGAAACGCACCGCGACGGCCGCATACCATCGACGGCAGAACCTCTCGCCTGCATGATCGTGAGCGGGAGACGCGTCGAACGAGGGGACATCGTGGACGAGAGCGGCGGGAGCGGGCAGCCGCGATCCGGAACGGACGGAGCGACCGAGCACCCCGCGGTGCCGGACGCCACCTCCGCACACCCGCGCTCCGACAGAGAGCCGGCCGGCGACGACAGCCGCCCGGCCCCCACCGATTCCACCGACACCACAGCTCCCAACGGCCCGACGGGCACGGTGGCTTGGGAGAAGCAGCCCTCGTCCGCCGGCCACTCCGGCAGGACAGGGGACGCCGCGAGGCCCTCGGCCGCGGACGCCCCAGCTGGACAGCCGGACGGCCCGACGGAGCCGGCTGTCGCCCGCCGAGGCGAGGGCACGGGCAGTTCCGGCCCCGGCGGCGGGGGCTCCGACGCGCCGCCTCCTGCCGGAGACGGCGGCTCCGGGCCCCGGCCGCCGCAGCGCGTCAAGGGACCCGGCGGCGGGCTGCTCATGGGCCGCCCCTTCGGGGTGCCCGTCTACGTCGCGCCCAGCTGGTTCCTCGTCGCGGCGCTCATCACCTGGGTCTTCGGCGGCCAACTCGAGCGCGTACTGCCCGAACTCGGCGGCGCCCGCTACCTCGTGTCCCTCTTCTTCGCGGTCGCCTTCTACGCCTCCGTACTCGTCCACGAACTGGCCCACACGGTCGCCGCCCTGCGCTTCAAACTGCCGGTGCGCCGCATCCAGCTGCAGTTCTTCGGCGGCGTCTCCGAGATCGAGAAGGAGTCCGAGACCCCGGGCCGCGAGTTCATCCTCGCCTTCGTCGGCCCCCTGCTCTCCCTCGTCCTCGCCGGCCTCTTCTACCTCGCCCTGCTGACCGTCGAACCGGGCACCGTCCCCGGCGTACTGCTGGCCGGCCTGATGGTCTCCAACCTGATCGTCGCCGCTTTCAACCTGCTCCCCGGCCTGCCCCTCGACGGCGGCCGTATGCTCCGCGCCGTCGTCTGGAAGATCACCGGCAAACCGATGACCGGCACCATCGCCGCCGCCTGGGTCGGCCGCGCCCTCGCCATCTCCGTACTGATCGGACTGCCCCTGCTCACCCAGTCCGGCGCGCTCGGCGGCGAAGCCCAGGAGCTCGGCGGCATGGACACCGTCATGGATGCCCTGCTCGCCGCGATCCTCGCCGCCATCATCTGGACCGGCGCCGGAAACAGCCTCCGCATGGCCCGCCTCAGGGAACACCTCCCGGAGCTGCGCGCCCGCGCCCTCACCCGCCGCGCCGTCCCCGTAGAGACCGACACCCCGCTCTCCGAAGCACTGCGCCGCGCCAACGACGCCGGCGCCCGCGCCCTGGTCGTGGTCGACGCCCACGGCGAGCCCCTCTCCCTCGTCCGCGAGGCCGCCATCGTCGGCGTACCGGCGCACCGCCGCCCCTGGGTCGCGGTCAGCGGCCTCGCCCAGGAACTCACCGACGGCATGCGGGTCTCCGCCGAACTCGCGGGCGAGGAACTCCTCGACGTGCTGCGGGCCACCCCCGCCACCGAGTACCTGGTGGTGGAGGAGTCCGGCGAGATCTACGGCGTCCTGTCCGCGGCCGACGTCGAGCGCGCTTTCGTCAAGGCCATGGCCAGGCCCAGCTGAACTCAGCACGCACGCGCGTGGTCTGCGGCCCGTGCCCAGGCCGGTAGGCTGGTCACATGTCCGAACCGACCGGTGCCGCCCGCCGACGCGGGCCCTTCAAGGTCGGGGACCAGGTCCAGCTCACTGACCCCAAGGGACGCCACTACACGTTCACGCTCGAAGCCGGGAAGAACTTCCACACCCACAAAGGGTCCTTCCCGCACGACGAGCTGATCGGCGCCCCCGAGGGCAGCGTTGTCCGCACCACGGGGAACGTCGCCTATCTCGCGCTGCGCCCCCTGCTCCCCGACTACGTCCTGTCCATGCCCCGCGGCGCCGCCGTGGTCTACCCCAAGGACGCGGGGCAGATCCTGTCCTTCGCCGACATCTTCCCCGGCGCCCGCGTCGTGGAGGCCGGCGTCGGCTCCGGCTCGCTCAGCAGCTTCCTGCTGCGCGCCATCGGCGACCACGGCATGCTGCACAGCTACGAGCGCCGCGCCGACTTCGCCGAGATCGCCCAGGCCAACGTGGAGCGCTACTTCGGCGGCCCGCACCCCGCCTGGCAGCTCACCGTCGGCGACCTCCAGGACAACCTGAGCGACACGGACGTCGACCGCGTCATCCTCGACATGCTCGCCCCCTGGGAGTGCCTGGAGGCCGTCTCCAAGGTGCTCGTCCCCGGCGGCATCCTGTGCAGCTACGTCGCGACCACCACCCAACTCGCCCGGACCGTCGAGTCCATCCGCGAGATCGGCTGCTTCAACGAGCCGACCGCCTGGGAGTCGATGATCCGCAACTGGCACATCGAAGGCCTCGCCGTCCGCCCCGACCACCGCATGATCGGGCACACCGGCTTCCTGCTCACCGCCCGCCGTCTCGCCGACGGCGTCGAACCCCCCATGCGCCGCCGCCGCCCCGCCAAGGGCGCATACGGCGAGGACTACGCCGGTCCCAACGCCGACGGAGGCACCGGCCGCTGAGGCGGCCCCGCGCCGCATACAACGCGCAACCGCCGTGGTGGAGTTCCCGAAAACCCGCGGGAACTCCACCACGGCACTTTCCTGTTGACACCACGACAGCTGACACCGCCACAGAACTACGGACCCCGCCGTTCCCCCTCACTGTGACGTATGGCACCATGCTGGCCACCCCCACCGGCACAGCCCTCACAGGAGACACATCTCTCGTGCAGCAATCCGCCGTCCCGGAACTGGCACACACCCACGCCCGCCCGATCCACTGGGTCGCCACAGCCGCCGCCCTGGCCGGAGTGGTCGCAGCCTCCGCCTTCCTGCAGCCCGACCAGGCAACCGCCGCCCAGCCCGGCAGCGGCGCACAGACCGCCCCCGCCGCCACCGCGCCCCCCGATCCCACCGGCGTCGACTACCCCGTGGAGTGCGGCCCCACCAAGGTCGTCGTGCAGAAGCAGGCCTCCGGAGACCTCGACGGCGACGGCCGCCCCGAAACGGTCGCCGTGGTCCGCTGCGACGCCATCGCGGGCGCCCCGCCGAGCGGCGTGTACGTACTCACCCAGGCCGCCGACGCCACCGAACCCCGCATCGTCGCCACCCTCATCGACCCGAAAGAGCGCCTCACCGTCACGGACTTCGCCGTACGTGACGCAGCCGTCACCGCCACCCTGCTCGGCTACTCCTCGCCCGACGTCCCACGTTGCTGCCCCGACGTGGACGAACGCGCCAAGTGGCAATGGAAAAACGGCACATTCGTCCGCTCCGTCCCCACCGGCGCCCAGAGCGTGTGACCAAAGAGACATACCGGAACGGCCCGGCACGCAAAGTGACTTGACGTGACCGTCGAACTACTCCGCGTCCGGGCCGTACACCGCGGCCTTGTCCGAAACCCGACGCACATGGATGCACTCGCCCGGACACTCCTTCGCGGAGTCGGCAACATCACGCAGCAGTGTCAGCGGTACAGGCGTTGTGGCCCCCGGAGCCTGCAACAACTCATCGTCGGAGCCCTTCACATAGGCCAGACCGTCGATGTCCAGCTCAAAGACCTCGGGTGCATACTGGGCGCAGATGCCGTCGCCGGTGCAGAGGTCCTGATCGATCCACACCTCCAGGTCCTCGCCGCCGACGCCGGCCTCTTGCTGAACGCTCATGACTCCTGCCGATCCTGTGCCGAGCGAACCGGAATAAAACGCAAGTCGGCCCAGCTCTGACGGGTGTTGAACACTTAGACCTTACCTGCGCCCGCTTTCCCCTCACGTTCAGTGGGTATTTCCCTGGCGTGAGGGAGAGCGCAAGGGTGAAGATCGGACACACCCCGACCGTCTTTGTGATCTAGGGGTTTCAATCGACACCCACCCAGGTAGGGTCTGGAAGCGTCCAGCTCCCCTTGGAGGAGGTGAGGACCGTGGCAGCCCACGACGACGACATGAACCGCGGCATCCGCCCGGGACGAGGGTCCGAGGACCCGGCCGGGCAGATCGCCTATCTTGAGCAGGAGATCGCCGTCCTGCGACGCAAGCTCGCCGACTCTCCGCGACACACGAGAATTCTCGAAGAGCGGATCGTCGAGCTGCAGACCAACCTGGCCGGCGTGTCCGCGCAGAACGAGCGGCTCGCCAACACACTCCGTGAGGCCCGAGACCAAATCGTGGCCCTCAAGGAAGAAGTCGACCGGCTCGCACAGCCGCCGGCCGGCTTCGGCGTCTTCCTCGTAGCGAACGAGGACGGCACGGCCGACATCTTCACCGGGGGCCGCAAGCTCCGGGTGAACGTCAGCCCCAGCGTCGAACTCGAAGAGCTCAGGCGCGGCCAGGAAGTGATGCTCAACGAAGCGCTCAACGTGGTCGAAGCCATGGAGTACGAGCGAGTCGGGGACATCGTCACCCTCAAGGAAATCCTCGAGGACGGCGAACGAGCCCTCGTACTCGGGCACACCGACGAGGAACGGGTGGTACGGCTCGCCGAGCCGCTGCTGGACGTCACCATCCGCCCCGGCGACGCCCTCCTGCTCGAACCCCGATCCGGATACGTCTACGAGGTCGTACCCAAGAGCGAGGTCGAAGAACTCGTCCTCGAAGAGGTCCCCGACATCGGCTACGAACAGATCGGCGGTCTGGGCGGCCAGATCGAAATGATCCGCGACGCAGTCGAGCTCCCGTACCTCTACCCCGACCTCTTCAAGGAGCACGAACTGCGGCCCCCCAAGGGCGTCCTGCTGTACGGGCCTCCCGGATGCGGCAAGACACTCATCGCCAAGGCCGTCGCCAACTCACTGGCCAAAAAGGTCGCTGAGGTGACCGGACAGGCCACGGGCAAGAGCTTCTTCCTCAACATCAAGGGCCCCGAGCTTCTCAACAAGTACGTCGGCGAGACCGAGCGGCAAATCCGCCTCGTCTTCCAGCGGGCACGTGAGAAAGCCAGCGAGGGCACACCCGTCATCGTCTTCTTCGACGAGATGGAGTCCCTCTTCCGCACCCGTGGCTCCGGCGTCAGCTCGGACGTGGAAAACACCATCGTCCCCCAGCTGCTCGCCGAGATCGACGGCGTGGAAGGCCTGCAGAACGTGGTCGTCATCGGCGCCTCGAACCGCGAGGACATGATCGACCCCGCCATCCTGCGCCCCGGACGACTCGACGTGAAGATCAAGATCGAGCGCCCGGACGCCGAGGCGGCCAAGGACATCTTCGGAAAGTACCTCAAGGAGCGCCTCCCGCTGCACGCCGACGACGTCGCGGAGCACGGAGGCGACAAGGGGTCCACAGTCCAAGGCATGATCCAGACCGCCGTGGAACAGATGTACGCCGAATCCGAGGAAAACCGCTTCCTCGAGGTCACCTACGCCAACGGCGACAAGGAAGTCCTCTACTTCAAGGACTTCAACTCCGGCGCCATGATCGAAAACATCGTCGGCCGCGCCAAGAAGATGGCCATCAAGGACTTCCTGGAGCACAACCAGAAGGGCCTCCGGGTCTCCCACCTGCTCCAGGCCTGCGTGGACGAATTCAAGGAGAACGAAGACCTGCCGAACACCACCAACCCGGACGACTGGGCCCGCATCTCTGGCAAGAAGGGCGAACGGATCGTCTACATCCGCACCCTCATCACCGGAAAGCAGGGCGCAGACACCGGACGCTCCATCGACACGGTGGCGAACACCGGTCAGTACCTGTAAAAGACAGGGCGGCTGCGGGTGCCCTCAACGGGTACCCGCAGTCGACTGTTTTCCAGGGCACTACCGGAGCGGAGCAATGACGCAAATGATCTCCCCACCAGCGCAAAGGCGTTCTAGGCTCTTCCATACCGCCGAGTCGCGCAGTGCGGGGACGGGCACCGCACACGCACCGGAGAACCAGCGGTACTTGAGCTGCGCCCCCGACCGAGGGCGCCGCCGGGCAAGGAGGGCCGCATGACCGTACGGCGAGTAATGGGCATCGAGACGGAGTACGGAATCTCCGTCCCCGGCCACCCGAACGCCAATGCCATGCTCACCTCGTCCCAGATCGTCAACGCCTACGCGGCGGCGATGCACCGGGCCCGCCGCGCCCGGTGGGACTTCGAGGAGGAAAACCCGCTGCGGGACGCCCGAGGCTTCGACCTCGCCCGCGAGGCCGCCGACGCCAGCCAGCTCACAGACGAAGACATCGGCCTCGCCAATGTCATCCTCACCAACGGAGCACGGCTGTACGTAGACCACGCACACCCCGAGTACAGCGCACCAGAAGTCACCAACCCCCGGGACGCCGTCCTGTGGGACAAAGCCGGCGAACGCATCATGGCCGAAGCAGCCGAACGCGCGGCCCAGCTCCCCGGCGCCCAGCCCATCCACCTCTACAAAAACAACACCGACAACAAAGGCGCCTCCTACGGCACCCACGAGAACTACCTGATGAAGCGGGAAACCCCCTTCTCAGACATCGTGCGCCACCTCACCCCCTTCTTCGTCTCACGCCAGGTCATCACCGGCGCAGGCCGCGTAGGCATCGGCCAGGACGGCCACGAACACGGCTTCCAGCTCAGCCAACGCGCGGACTACTTCGAAGTCGAGGTCGGCCTCGAAACCACCCTCAAGCGCCCGATCATCAACACGCGCGACGAACCACACGCGGACGCCGAGAAGTACCGCAGGCTCCACGTGATCATCGGCGACGCGAACCTGTCAGAAATCTCCACGTACCTGAAACTGGGCACGACCGCCCTGGTCCTCTCCATGATCGAAGACGGCTTCATCGCCGTCGACCTCGCCGTCGACCAGCCCGTACGCACCCTCCACCAGGTCTCACACGACCCCTCACTGCAACGCCTGATCACCCTCCGCAGCGGCCGCACACTCACCGCGGTCCAACTCCAGATGGAGTACTTCGAACTCGCACGCAAATACGTCGAGGAACGGTACGGCGCCGACGCGGACGCACAGACCAAGGACGTACTCACCCGCTGGGAAGACGTCCTCGGCCGCCTCGAAAGCGACCCCATGAGCCTCGCCGGCGAACTCGACTGGGTAGCCAAACGCGAACTCATGGAGGGCTACCGACGCCGCGACAACCTCGAATGGGACGCCGCACGACTCCACCTCGTCGACCTCCAGTACGCCGACGTACGCCCCGAAAAGGGCCTCTACAACCGACTGGCGGCGCGCGGCAAGATGAAGCGCCTCCTCGACGACACAGACGTCGAACGCGCCCGCACCAAGCCCCCCGAGGACACCCGCGCCTACTTCCGCGGACGCTGCCTCGAGCAGTACGCCGACGACGTCGCAGCCGCCTCCTGGGACTCCGTGATCTTCGACCTCCCCGGCCGCGACTCCCTCCAACGCGTACCAACCCTCGAACCACTTCGCGGAACGCGTAATCACGTCAAGGAACTCCTCGACCGCTGCCGAACAGCAGAAGACCTGGTCAGGGTCCTCTCCGGCGGCTGAACCAGCCAGCCGGACCCACAAGCTGCAGGTCACAGGCAGGGTGGAAAACAGCAGCGCCAGGGAATCATGAAGGTGGTGCCCGGACGTTGTAGCAACTGCGGGGCCGATGTCGGACCCTGCTTGTAGGGTCTGATCAAGAACGTCGAACCGAGCGGGGTGAGGGTTATGGCGACCAAGGACACCGGCGGCGGACAGCAGAAGGCAACGCGGTCCACCGAAGAGGTCGAAGAGACTACGCAGGACGCGCAGGCTTCAGAGGACCTCAAGGAACGCCAGGAGAAGCTGAGCGACGACGTGGACTCCGTCCTGGACGAAATCGACGACGTACTCGAGGAAAATGCAGAGGATTTCGTTCGGAGCTTCGTGCAAAAAGGTGGCGAGTAAAGGGCGGTGAGCTACTTTTGCCTTCGAATTGAAGGGAGCGGGGGGTAGAGGTGGCTGCCGAACCGAACGCGAAGCAGTGCACGCGCTGCAAGAGGGATCTCCCTGTCGCAGCATTCGCGCGGGACAAGAACCGGCGTGACGGCCTCCAGGTGCATTGCCGGGAGTGCGTGGCGGAGTACAGCGCCGCGCACTACCGGCGCCGCCGGGAGGCCGTGGGGAAGCCGGTGCGCGAGAAGGTGGATGTCCCGGTGGGGCACAAGCTCTGCCGGACATGTGGCGAGGTCAAACCTCATAGCGAATGGCACCGCAACGCGACTGCCTCTGATGGGCTCTCGACACGCTGCAAGGCGTGCCGGGCAGTCCAGGGGCGGCAAGGTCACCTGAAGCGCCAATACGGCATCACCGAAGCTGAACGCGACGAGTTGGTCGCCTCTCAAGTGGGCGTCTGCTGCATATGTTTGGCTGCCCCTGCCGCACATGTTGATCACTGCCATGAGACGGGTAGGGTCCGAGGCGTACTGTGCTTCAGCTGCAATGCCGCGCTGGGGCAGTTCAAGGATCGGCCCGACGTGATAAGGCGGGCTGCGACATACGTGGAAGGAAACGCGTGGAAGCCAACACTCGTAGCACCGGGCGTCTACCGGCTGCCTTCCTGACGCCTGGGTCGTCGTCCTTCATGGACTTCCTGTCCGATCATCAGCCGGACATCCTGCCCGGCAACCGGCAACTGCCTCCCACCCAGGGCGTGATCGAGGCGCCGCACGGCACCACCATCGTGGCCACGACCTTCCCCGGCGGCGTCGTGCTCGCCGGTGACCGGCGGGCCACCATGGGTAACGTCATCGCGCAGCGGGACATCGAGAAGGTGTTCCCGGCTGATGAGTACTCGGCGGTGGGTATTGCCGGTACCGCCGGTCTCGCTGTGGAGATGGTGAAGCTCTTCCAGTTGGAGCTGGAGCACTTCGAGAAGGTCGAGGGTGCGCAGCTGTCGCTCGAGGGCAAGGCGAACCGGCTGTCGACGATGATCCGGTCGAATCTCGGCATGGCCATGCAGGGTTTGGCCGTGGTGCCGATCTTCGCGGGGTTTGACGTGGATCGCGGGAAGGGGCGCATTTTCTCGTACGACGTGACGGGTGGCCGTTCCGAGGAGCATGGCTTCGCGGCTACGGGTTCGGGTTCGGTCTTCGCGCGCGGTGCCATGAAGAAGCTGTACAGCGAGGATCTGAGCGAGGGGCAGGCGACGACGCTCGTTGTGCAGGCCTTGTATGACGCGGCCGACGACGACTCGGCGACTGGTGGCCCTGATGTCGCTCGTCGGATTTATCCGCTGGTCACCGTGATCACCGAGGACGGGTTCCGCCGTCTGACCGACGAGGAGTCCTCCGAGATCGCCCGCTTGATCCTGGAGCGGCGCCTGGAGCAGCCTGACGGCCCGCGTGCCGCGTTGCTCTGACTGCTGCGGCCTGTGAAAGGCCTTGGCCCCTCTTTTCAGGTGATCCAGTGACTTCCACAGAAAGGGACGGATAGCCGGTGTCGACGCCGTTCTATGTCTCACCCCAGCAGCAGATGGCCGACCGGGCGGAGTATGCCCGTAAGGGCATCGCTCGTGGTCGCAGTCTGGTTGTGCTGCAGTTTGCCGACGGCATTGTCTTCGTCGGCGAGAACCCGTCCCGTGCGCTGCACAAGTTCAGCGAGATCTATGACCGGATCGGCTTCGCGGCCGCCGGCAAGTACAACGAGTACGAGAATCTCCGCATCGGTGGTGTCCGTTACGCCGACCTGCGGGGTTATACCTATGACCGTGACGATGTGACGGCGCGCGGTCTTGCCAATGTGTATGCACAGACGCTCGGCACGATCTTCTCCAGTGCGGCGGAGAAGCCGTATGAGGTGGAGTTGGTGGTCGCGGAGGTCGGGGTGACGCCCGAGGGTGACCAGCTCTATCGGCTGCCGCACGATGGGTCGATCGTGGACGAGCATGGCTCGGTCGCGGTGGGTGGCAATGCGGAGCAGATCAGTAGCTATCTCGATCAGCGTCACCGGGACGGTATGACGCTGGCGGAGGCGTTGAAGCTGGCTGTTCAGGCCCTGTCGCGTGACACCAATGGCAGTGAGCGGGAGATTCCGGCGGAGCGTCTGGAGGTGGCGGTGCTGGACCGGACGCGTCCGCAGCAGCGCAAGTTCAGGCGCATTGTGGGCCGTCAGTTGGTCCGTCTGCTGGAGGAGGGCAGTTCGGGCGGGGCTGCGGGTGCCGCCGAGTCCGATGGTTCTGACGATGCCGATGGGTCGGATGCGTCCGAGGAGAAGTAAGCCCGTCAGTCATCACGTCTTGCGCCCCGGCCCCGCTTTGTAGCGGGGCCGGGGCGCGTCGGCGTTCAGGACGGGCGTGGTGGCGCTGTGGAGCCTCGTACGACGAGTTCGACGGGGATGTTGCCTTCCGGTGGTGTTTCGCCCTCCAGGACTGCGAGGAGGGCTGTCATGCCGCGTTCGCCGAAGAGTTCGGCGTCGAGGTGGACGGTGGTGAGTTCGGGTTCGATCGCTGTGGCGAGGGCCAGGTCGTCGAAGCCGGTCACGGAGAGGTCGTTGGGGATGCGCAGGCCGAGGCGGCGGGCGGCTTTGTAGGCGCCGACGGCGAGTTTGTCGTCGTCGCAGACGATGGCGGTGGGCCGGGGGCCCGGGCCGTTCAGGGCGTTTTCGGCGGCGGCGAGTGCGCCTTCGATGGTGATCGGGGTCTTTGCCGTGCGTACTTCGGTGTCGGCTGCCTGTCCTACGCGGGTGGCGAGTTCCCGGGCGCGTACGTGGAAGGTCCAGGAGTCGATGTCGGCGGCCAGGTGCAGGTAGCGGCGGTGGCCGAGTGTGAGCAGGTGGTCGGTGATCTGGTGCATGCCGTCGGTGATGTCGAGGTTGACGGTGGCGGCGCCGAGGCTGTCGGCCGGGTCGCTGTCGAGCATGACGAGGGGGAGGTCGTCGCCGCGGATTTCTGTGAGGGCTTCGGAGGCCATGGAGGAGGCGATGATGCCGTCCAGGGCGGCTCGTGCGGAGGCGAAGGGGTCGGGGGCGGGGCCGATGCCCTCGGGTGAGGGGTAGAGGACGACGCCGAAGCCGTGTTTCGCGGCGATGCGGGCCGCGCCTTCGTAGACGGCCGCGAAGAACTCGTTGGTGAGAGCGGGGACGACCAGGAGGGCTGTGCGCGCCTGGCCGAGTCGTAGGTTGCGGGCGGCGAGGTTGGGCCGGTAGCCGAGGTCCTGTGCTGCCTGGCGTACGCGCGCGGCTGTTGCCTCGGAGACTCGGCCGCGCCATTTGTCGCCCAGTACGAGGGAGACGGCGGCCTGGGAGACTCCGGCGGCCCGGGCGACGTCGCGGCTTGTGGGGCGCGTGCTTCCTCGTGCCACGGTCGACCTGCTCTTTCTGCTGGACTCGCGGACTGGCCACATGGTACGTATGACGGACGGGGTTATACGTACAACTTCAGCTGCTACGGGCTACGAGAAGGGCGGGACATGGCCGCGCGCTACCTGGAGATCCTCAGAACGAGGCATGCTGCCCGGCTGCTGGCCGGCACTCTTGTGGGGCGGCTGCCGAACGCCGTGGCTCCGATCGCCGTCCTGCTGTTCGTCCGCGCCGAGGGCGGCAGCTACAGCCTCGCCGGTGCGCTGGCCGCCGCGTACGGGGTGTCGAATGCCGTGGGTCAGCCGGTGCTCGGGCGTCTTGTGGACCTTTACGGGCAGCCGCGTGTGCAACTGCCCGCCGCGCTCGTCTCCGCCCTGGGCATGGCGGTGTTCGCCTTCACTGGCATCGGGGCGCTTGCGCCCGCGTACGTCCTGATGGTCGTCGCCGGGTTCTTCACGCCGCCTCTGGAGGGCGGCCTGCGGGCGCTGTGGCCTTCGGTCCTGCGTCGGGAGGACCAGGTGCACACGGCGTATGCGATGGATGCCATGGCGCAGGAAGTGATGTTCACCGTGGGGCCGTTGCTGGTCACGCTGTGTGTGTCGCTGTGGTCGGCGCCGGCCGCGCTTCTCGTGCTGAATGTCATAGGGGTGCTGGGGGCGCTCTCCGTGGTGGTGTCGCGGCCTGCGCGCGCGTGGCGTTCGGCGCCGCGTGAGGCGCACTGGCTCGGCGCCTTGCGCTCGGCCGGGCTGCTGGCTCTGCTCGGCGCGTTCCTTTTCGTGGGGATCGCGCTGGGTTCGATCAACGTGGCGGCGATGTCGTACGCGGATGACAACGGCGGCGATGTGACGTACGGCTGGCTGATGGCGGCCATCGGGCTCGGCGCGCTTGTCGGGGGCACTGTGTACGGGGCGCGGCAGTGGAGTGGTGCGCCGGGGCGGCGGCTGCAGGTGCTTGTCGCGCTTCTGGCGGTGTTCTACGTGCCGCTGATGCTGACGCCGGGCGTGGTCGCCATGGCGGCGCTGATCGCGCTCTCCGGGTTGTTTCTCGCGCCCAGCATCGCCTGCTCGTTCGTTCTGGTCGACCGGCATGCGCCGAGGGGCACCGTCACCGAGGCGTTCTCGTGGCTTGTGACGACGTTCACGGTGGGGATGTCGGTCGGGACAGGTCTGGCGGGGCCGGTGGTCGAGTGGGGTGGGGCGG